>CAYZOW010000005.1:0-55454 GCA_964480245.1 uncultured Nitrosopumilaceae archaeon
TACGATGAGGATAGCGGTGATTGGTATGTGGCTTTAGGATTTAATGAAAAAAGAGCCATTGTCAAGATGGATTCTGTCCAAGGAACAATAACAGAAATTAAGGAAATTTAATAATTGATGCTGATTTTATTTTTTAAATTCGACGTTTGAAACTTCAGGTTGATTTATAGAAACTAATCCACCATCTCTTAGCTGTTGGATAAGCTGGATTACTTCTTTTTCTACCTGTTCTCTTTTTAAACCAAGCTTTTGTGCAAACAGTTCAACAAGATCTGTTATCTTTCGTTGTCCGTTGCATAACTTCCAAAAGTCAATGATTGCTTGGTTTACCATAAAACCTTGTTCGTGCTCGTTCATCAACATCAATGAACCGTCTTCTTGCTTTACAACTTTGCCTACTCCTTGTGGCATAGCAGTTTCATAATTTATTGGTGTGATTATTTTTTGCTTGCCATAATTGATTAGTTTCTTGCCTTCTTCAGACATTTTTTCCGGAGTCCAAGCAGGTTCCCATACTATTTCCACATTTATACCACTTACCCCAGGAACCTTGTTTACGTATCTTTTTACGTCACTGACAAGTGTGTCGTGTAGAGGACAACCACGTGTTGTCATAGTCATTTTGATGTCCACCTTGTTATCATCACTTACGTTAACACCATAGATCAATCCCATGTCTACTACGTTAATTGGAATCTCAGGATCCATGCACTGTTTAAGAGAATCTAAGACTTGTTGTGATGTAACTATGCCCATAATGAGGTTCTTTCATTCATGAAATAAATACCTTACAAACTTTGCTCAAACAGTTTTTTGATAGATTCTACAAAGGGCGGTCTTGCAATGCCTGCTTCTGTTATGATACCTATTACAAGCTCTGGTGGAGTCATATCAAAGGCCGGATTTATAACACCAATGCCGTCAGGGGCTGTCTTTTTTCCTGCTACTTCAGTAACTTCACTTGCCTTTCTTTGTTCTATGATAACATCCTTAGGGTTACTTTTCATGTCAAATGTAGAGAGCGGAGCAGCTACATAGAATGGTATCTTATGTTCCCTTGCCAATAGTGCTATCTGATATGTTCCTATTTTGTTGTAAACATGACCAGTTCGTAAAATCCTGTCAGCACCCACTATTACTTTAGTTATCAAACCATTTGACATTGCATATCCTACTGCAGTATCCGGAATAAGACTAACATCAATACCATCATGTTTTAGCTCAAATGCAGTAAGACGCGATCCTTGCATAACTGGTCTTGTTTCTGTTACTATAACTTTGATCTGTTTTCCACTCTCTTTGGTTGCACGAATGACTCCAAGTGCGGTTCCGTATCCTACAGTAGCTAGTGCACCTGCATTACAATGAGTCATTATGGTATCATTGTTTTCAAACAATTCTGCACCTTGTTTTCCCATCTTCATGTTTGTTTGAACATCTTCTTCTGCCATTTTTTGTGCAGTTTGAATAACCGATTTTTTAATTTCTGAAACATCTTTGGCTTCTTTTGCGACTTTCATAATCTTTTCAAGCCCCCATGCAAGGTTCACGGCAGTAGGTCTTGTTTCAAATAGAACTTTTCTTGCCTTTTCTAGATCTTCTAAGAGGTTTTCTTTTGTTTTTGCTTTGCTTTGCAATGCTGCAAGAGCCAGACCAAACGCCCCTGATACTCCAATAGCTGGAGCACCTCTTACAACTAATGTTTTGATCGCATTGGCTACATCTCTATAATCCTTGTATTTAACGAAGACAAGTTTGTTTGGCAACTTCGTTTGGTCTATCATAACAACGGTATTATTTTTCCATTCTACAGTACTAAGACCAGAATAATTGGTTTTTTGTTTCTCAACCAAGTTTTTTATTTCCCTATCCGAACTTCCAAGCACTTCGGACAAATACAATCTTCATCATTATTATTGCGATTTACAGTAACATGAGGTAACTCGTGACACCAACAAGATGAATCCTCATCACATTGAAACTTTGCTTTGCATGAAGAACAAATCTTTACTTTCACACCCAGTTTGTAGTTATTTAGATATTTAGTATTTCTTATTTTCTCATGCTGGTACACTTTATTTCTTTCTAGTTATAACCAACTAGTTTTAGCTAAAATCCTTGAGAACGTCACAAACTATATTTTATACACTTGCAAACTGAATGCTAATTAAAAATGAGAACCAAATTTTGCATCATATGTAAGTACTCAAAACTTGACCTACTTGCTTCAAAGGTAAGAGACTCTGCAAAACATAAAATCATAAAATGTAAAAGATGTGGACATGTTCAACTTTATCCCATACCAACACAACAGGATGACAATAAATTCTATGATGAAAATATGCAAGATAAAAATGTAAATGATGTTGGCGACATAAAACGAGCAAAAAGGAAAATGATGGAAGATACGATTAGACGCGTTAATCTAATTAGGAAATTAACATCAAAAAAAGGAAAAATTTTAGAAATTGGCTCTGGTCATGGTTTCTTTTTGGAAATGATGCGTAAGAGTGGCTATAAAATGACGGGAATAGAAATATCAAAAGAAAAACGAAAATTTTCTAAACAAGTAACGGATGTAAAAGTTTTAGACGTCAACATTAATGAAGAGATGCCTGACATTGGAAATTTCGATGTCATAGTAATGTTTCAGGTACTAGAACACATCATAGATCCAATTGGTTTTTTAAGAAACGTTAGAAAGCTACTCAAATCCAATGGTAAGATAATAGTAGAAGTACCAAATTGCGATGATTTTCAACTCAGATTACATAAAGAATATAGAGAATTTTATTGGCAGAGAGCCCACATAAGCTATTTCACACCTACCACCTTAAAGCGTATTTTTAGTAAGGTAGGCTTTAATACAAAAATTCTAGGAACACAAAGATACAGTATAGAAAATATGTTTGGTTGGAAATTATTAAAAAAACCTCAAATGGAAAATCCTACCTATAATCTTCCCGAAGAGTATGAATGGATGGAAAAATTCTATAAACATCATTTAGAAAAAAATCTAATTTGTGATACATTAATAGCCATTGGTATATAAGATACAAAATTAAATAAGAAGGAGTTAAAAATCGAGTCAAATTTTAAAATAGCTTTTTATTTTTTATAATTCAAAATAATTATAGTCTTGTAAAATAATTTAATGTCTTTTCCATAGCCATTAATTGAATTGTTCTCTCTTCCTCATTCTTCTGGTTTGTTGTAAACAACATTAATTCTTTCTGAAGCATTTCTGCTATTGGCACTTCACCATGACCAATCTTACTATCTCTAAAACATGGTTCATTATTGACTGTTTGGTGGGCTGCATAGATACCATCCCCCCCAAATTCCATGTACTTTTTTCTAAACTCCTGCCATTTTATTCCATGGCTTTGACCCATAAATCGTGCAGCAAAAGTCCAGTAAGTGTTCTTATAACCCTCCTGGACGTGTTGAGGTACAAATAATTCTGAATTCTTAATAATATCCAAATATCCTTCTGCTATTTTTATTCTCAAGTTGACAAATTCTTCCATTCTCTCACATTGAGCGAGGCCTACAGCTGCACACAATTCTGGCATCCTATAATTATAAGCCAGCATGTTATGACGTTCATAGTTCGGATCCTGAAATTTATTACGATCTATTCTAACTTTCCCAGTGGATGCATCAATATTTTTGAATCCAACTCCACCAAATTGTCTCATCCTAGTAGCTAAATCTTCATCATCCGTAACAACTATTCCGCCATCTCCGGTTGAGATGTGTTTTGAATTTTCAAAGCTCCAGCTGCCAACATGACCAATTGTTCCTGATTTTCTTCCACGATCATCTGTTGCTAAAAAGCACTCAGCGCAATCTTCTACAATATATAATCTATGTTCTTGTGATATTTTCATGATTTCGTTCATATCGCACATATTGCCATACATATGTACGGGCATTACCGCTTTTGTCTTTTTAGATATTTTTCTTTTCACATCAATAGGGTCAATCAGAAAAGTGTTCGGCAGAACATCTGCATATACTGGGGTTGCACCACATTGCCATACCGCAAATCCACACATGGCAACAGTAAGCGCAGGTATGATAACTTCATCGCCTGGACCAACTCCAAATGCATTCAACGCCATATGGAGCGTAGAAGTGCCAGAGTTTGCAGTAATTACAAATTTTTTATTATGTATTTCAGAAAACTTTTTTTCTAGTTTTTCATTCATTGATCCTGATTCGGAGGCACCAAAACCATTTTTCAAAACCTCGTCCAAGTATTTACGTTCGTTGCCTAAAAACCTCCAGCCTTTATCTTTTATCATGATACACTCTCATTAAATTTTGCCTGGTTTTTAAGAAAATCTTTTTGTCTATGAAAGTTTATTTCTGATATTGAGTTGTTTTTATCTAGGTAATCAACTATGCCCTTGCCACTTTCTAAAATGTCTATATTTTCATATAATTTTCTAAAGAATGCTAGGTCTTCCTCATAATCTAATGTGAGTCTAATATTCTTTTTACGTTCATAATCTTTTAATTCAAGTTCAGAAATATTTAGGCCTGCTTTTTCAATATATCTAGTTATTACATCTGTATTAATTTCTTCAGATGGTGCCACATTATACAATTTCACAATTGCGTTACGATTCATTGCATATGTAAAGAATCCAGTGACAATGTCTTGGGGACTAGCAATAACATCAAACTGATTAGATTTTAGTTTTGACATGGCCCGTGAACCAATATCATAATTATGTGATAAATCATCCCCATCAACTATAAGGGCATTTTCGATACCAAATTCGTTAAAACAATCATGCCATCTTTTAATTTTATTCACTAAAGAGCCTCGAAAAATATGCACATTGTGTTGTCTAGCAATATCTACAAAGATATCATCGGTAGTTGCAGTAGATGTTGCAATTATTACTGGAAGTCCTGTTTTTTTTGCTCTTTCCACAACAATATCAATGGAACGCAACGTCCCTTTAATTTTCATAATTGCTTTATTTGGAAGCCTTGAAGATGAATTACGTACAGTAACAATAGCTACGTCTCTTATTTTCATTATGAATCATCTAATTCTTTTTTTCCTTTCTTATAATAATTAATATCGTGTTCAACCATAATTTTTACCAGTTCCTTAAAACTAAGTTTTGGTTTCCATCCTAATTCCTTCCTAGCTTTAGATGCGTCACCAACTAGTTCCTCAATATCAGCAGGCCTTTTGTTAGATTCATCTATTTCAACAAAATTATGCCAATCTCCCAAGCCTGTATATTCAGCTGCCAAGGTAAGAAACTCTTCGATCGAGTGTGATTCCCCCGTAGCAATGACATAATCATCTGGGGTTTGTTTCTGCAACATTAACCACATAGCCTCAACATAGTCACCGGCGAATCCCCAATCACGTTTTACGTTAATATTTCCTAGATGAAGTTTATCGGTTTTATTGAATTTAATTGCGGCAAAAGTACTAGTTATTTTTCTCGTTACAAATTCTAATCCACGTAATGGTGATTCATGATTAAAAAGAATTCCACAACATGCAAAAATATTGTATGCTTCACGATAATTGATGGTCATATTATGTGCAAAAACCTTTGCAGCACCATATGGGCTTCTTGGTCTAAAATGAGAACTTTCATTTTTTATCCCCGGGTAATTTCCGTACATCTCACTAGTTGATGCTTGATAGAATTTAGCATTAGGTGCATTCTCTTTAATTGCCTCAAGCACTCGTATAACTCCAATACCTGTAATATCTGCCGTCAGGATGGGTTGCTGAAATGATGCTGTAACAAATGATTGTGCTGCTAAATTGTAGACTTCATCAGGTTGAGATTGTTTAATTGCTCTTTGAATTGAAATTTGATCTGCCAAATCAGCTTTGATTGTCGTTATCTTGTCAAATGTATCCATTTCTTCTAGTCTCTCAAATAGTTTGTGACTAGTTCGTCTAAAAGTGCCATAAACATGATAGCCTTTTTTTAAAAGAAAATTGACCAAGTAAGAACCGTCTTGTCCAGTAACTCCAAAAATTAATGCATTTTTCATCCGACAACCAATCCATTTGCTATTGCTTTATCTAAGAATTCTCGGAAACCAGTTCCACCATGTTCATGCCCTTTCCATACCTCTATAGCAAAACTAGCATGTTTGTATTTGTTGAGAATTGGAATTATTTTTTCAAATGGTAAATCTCCTTCGCCAAACTGTAAACCCTCACCATCAATTCCTCCTGCGTCAGACAGGTGATAATGGTCAACATAGCCTTCTAGTTTCATCAATTCATCTACTAGCGATAATTTTTTTGTGTTACAGTAAAGTTGTGAATGGCATATATCAAAACAGGTGTGTAGACCAGTTTCTTTGCAGTAATTAACCATTTCTGACGCGTCCAAGAAAACGTTACTGTTCCATCTACCACCAAAAAACCAAGCATAGGGTGGCATATTTTCTAAAAGGAAATTTACTTTTTTCAAGTCAAGTTGTTTTACAGCATCAACAAGTTTATCTTTCATTTTTTGGATCAATGAAGAATTTAATTCATTTAACGAATATCCACCAGGATGAATTATTATGGATGGTTTGCCTTGAAATTGTTCACCAAGAGAAACTGTTTTGTCTATAGCTTTTTGAATTAATTCAAGTGTTTTTTCCTGAGAATGGATTTGGTTGGTTTCTTCCAAACTTACAATATCTAACAATTTTCTACTAAAGTATTCATAGCAATGTACAATTAATTGTTGATCAAACTTTCTATCAATATTTAATTCCAGATCGCTGTCGGAAAAATGAAATTCAAGTATCTTAGGATTGAATTTTAACATGTCATCCAGATCATGCTTCCTAACTTTCATTCCTAGAATCATTTCAAGTCTATGGGCAGTAGATATTGTCCCTTTTTTATATTTCTGGTTGATTTTTTACCAAGAATATCAAAATAATACTGTGGGGACAACCCTTTTGCTGGTCCTTTAACTTCTATGTTTTGCTCTGAAAAAATATCGCCCTCATGAATATCAGATGAGCATATGATGCTTTTTCCAAGTACTTCACGCTGTAAAATTTCACCCCTTGTCATCTTTTTTATAGCTTCGCCTTGTGCTTTTTCAGATTCTCGGATATATTTAACAAGAGTTTTGAATTCATTAGGTTCCAACGAAGCAGCTTGATCTATTCCCTCCATGGTTTTATCGAGAGTGATATGACGTTCAATCAATACAGCTTGCATATTTGCCGCCGCAAGAGATGGTATGATTCCTGGTTCATGGCCACTATAACCCACTGGCACATCAAATTTTGTTCTTAACATGGGAATTAAACTAAGATTTAGTAATTCGACTGGAGATGGATAAGTGCTATTACAATGTAGCAAAATGAAAGGAATATTCTGCTTTTTTACAAAATTAACTGTTTTTTCAATTTCATTAATTGTTGACATCCCAGTGGAAATAATAAGCGGTTTTTTTGTTTTGGATACGTAATGGATTAACGGCAAGTTAGTCATATCAGCTGAAGCAATCTTGTAGGCAGGAACCTTAAATCTTTCAAGAAAATCTACGCTGGGTTTATCCCATGGGGTACATAAAAATGGAATTTGTTTCTTCTTACAATATTCAATTATTTCTTCGTATTCTGATTCATTGAATTCTACTTCTTTTAAAACTTTAATTAAAATTTCTAGTCCCTGACTATCTAAATTTGGATTAATTAAAACATCGTTTTTATAAATACTTTCTAAATTTCTTTTTTGAAATTTTACTGCGCTGGCTCCAGCTTCAACCGCAACATCTATCAATTTTTTTGCAAGGGGTACTTTACCATTATGATTTATTCCTATTTCCGCAATTATATAACAAGGTTCGCCAATACCCACTAACGTGTTTCCTATTCTAACTTTATTTTCAAAGCTGTATTTCAATTCTCAATTATTACGGAAAGACTTGTTTTTGTTTCTTTGCTTGTTCTATAATGATATCTGTATGACGTGAATTTTAGTGCCTGTAAGATCTTCAGAACCAGTGATTGTTATATTTCTTCAGTACATTCTTATTCCTTTAGATTATTGATTTATCTTTCTTTTTTCTAATAGCGACATAATTTTACCACAGATTCTTTCTGCAGCACATCCATCCCACTTGTACATGAATTCTCGAATGAAATCTTCACGCATTTGTTCTGAAACTGGATTTGAAGATAATGCTTGGTGTATTGATTTAACAAGGTCGGAAGGATCTTTACATTCAATAGCTAGGTTTCTTTCCAAAAACACATCATCTTGAAGATTAAAAAAATTGCAAATTATGATAGGTTTCTTAGCTAGTAATGCGTAGACTTCTGTAGTACTGGATTGAAAAGATACTATTACATCTGCGTGTTCTAAGAATTCTTGAATGTCACCCTTCTGATAAACAGGTACAGATGAATCTATCGAGTTTATTATTGATTGATATTCTGAAAGAACGGACGTGGAGGGATGAATTTTAATCATTACTGACATTTCCTTTCTATTTTCAAGAATTTTTGTTAGGGTTTCTTTAATAGCAATGTCCCTTTGTTTACTAGTCCAAAATCCATGTTCGTATAGTGTGGAAGGTGCTAATAACACCTGTATCATACCGTCTTTTTTAATAGGTGGTTTTGTATTAGTTAATTTTCTAAAAGTAGTATCATATATTGGATTGCCTGTTACCACAAGATTTGACCTTTTGAAACCTATGTCAAGCCGTTGTTTCAACAATCTTTCATTTTCCAAAAATTGAATAGTATCATTATTAAATCGTGGGTGAAGTCTGTCCAAGAGAACAAATTTCCAGATTGTAAAGATAGTTTGTAGTCTATTAGTTTTTATGGCCATCATAGTTCTTAACAAAAAAATATATTTGTAAATGTAAAATCTACCTCGCCTCATGAATTTCTTTTTATTTTGTTTCGTATCAGTAGGAATTGAGCTTTGAAAAAACCTATTCGCGTTAGATATAATATTTGTGGTGGTGTTTTTTTTAATCCAAATATCGCTGTAAACCATACAAAATGTTGGAATATTAGAAAGTTTAGCCGCTGAAGATAAGGCATGATCAATAAAACTCCAGGTTTCATTAGCATAAATTATGTCTGGTTTTTCTTGTTGTATTACTTCTAGAGCATTTTTATAGTTATGAATATCTAAAATAGTTGTATCAGGATTTTTTTGTGCCGTTGGGCTTAGTCTTTCAGGAGTATAAACCAGCCATATCACATGCACATCAGCCATAGTTTTAAGAAGCGATAACAGATTTTCAAAAAAGACAACGGTAACAGATTTAATATTAGGCATGGTATGAATAGGAACTAAAATTCTAAGTGATGGCATCAAACACACTAATCTACATGATCATAAAATTGTTGTTGTAATATTTTTAAATCTTGTTAAAGTTTTGAATAAAAATTACGGCAAATCATTTCACAATTTTTTTATCTTAGTTTTGAATTGTGCTGGTACTCCGGCCCACATTTCATTGTCTGAAATATTCCTATTCACAAATGAATATGCTGCTACAATAGCATTTTTACCAATTGTCACATTGGGCATTATTGTGCTATGAGTACCAATTCTACAATTATTCTTTAAAACAACTTTCCCGTGTTTATTATCAATAGTTGAATGTGAGTAAATTGAACAATGAGAGCCAATTTTGACATTATCACCAATTTCAACCCCGTATCGACTGTTTATGTAAGTAAATATACCAATATCAAAATTTTTACCAATTTTCAGTTTTTCGGGGTAATGAACAACATAATTGTACTTAGTTGGTCTGCCATGTTTTATGATGGGTTTTCTCCATTTTTTTTCTTTCTTTTTTATCATATGTTATCAATAGAATATGTTCTTCTGGATTAAGTCTTTGCTCAAATTAATTTTTTCAAGACAATACAGTATTTTTTTTGAGGCATTTCCATTTCCATAAACATTAGTAGATTTAATAGATTTTTTTATTTTTAATGCTTTTAATATTGTGTCATATATTGATTTTACTGATGCGTATTTCAGGTCAAGTACATTTTTGCCTTTTTCTCTACCTTCTTGACGTATTCCAATATTTATAACCGGGATCTGAAAATAATTTGCTTCAATCATTCCACTACTTGAATTACCTACTAATACACCACAATTTTTGAGTAGTCCTAGATAATCACTTCTTGGCAAAGACCTATACATTTTGATAAAATCATATTTTCTGGAGAACGATTCCAAGTATTTAAAAATAATTTTGTTTCCTGCATCTGAGTTTGGAGCAATTGCAATTGTTGTTTTTTTTGTCTTAGCTATGGCCTTTAAAGTACTAAGAATTTGTTCCCCACTAATCTTGGTTTGTGTAGTAACTGGATGTTGTAACAATAAGATTTCACTTCCATCAAACTTTAGACCGTATTTTTTTTCAAGATCTTTTTTATTAGTAATTTTATTGTTAACAACCTCATCTAGACCTGGGGACCCTGTAAGAAAAACATATTTAGGATTTTCACCCATCTTTATAATTCGTTCTTTGCTTTTTTTAGTAGCTGCAAAGTGAATATTTGAAATTTTTGTGATAGCATGTCTATTGTATTCATCAATACCACCAGATTTGTCACCACCATGTATGTGCGCATTAGGGATGTTCATATGAGCGGCAGCAAGAGCAGATGCCAACATTTCATCTCTATCGCCCAATATCAGATTAATGTCAGGTCTTAGCTTACTAAAAATTTTAGAAAAAGCAATAATTCCTTCACCTAATGCCTTTGACATGAAATAATTTGTATCTCCTTGTGGAACCATATCTATTGTGGCAAAAATCTCAAATCCATCTCTCTTAATTTCATTAATTGTCAACCCATGTTTTTTAGATAGATGTGTTCCTGTAACAATAAGGTACAGTTCTAATTTTTTACTTTTCAAGATAGCCTGTAAAACTGGTCGTAAGATTCCATAATCGGCTCTTGCCCCCGTTGTAACTGAAATTTTTCTTTTCATAATCTATCAGGAGTAAACATAGGTTTCATAATACAGACATAATTTGTTATTCTATCAATCCTTTTCCAACTTTAAATTTTGGGTGCCAAACACCATCCCTGTCTTGCTTGAAAAATTCATGATTGTACCATTTGTCCATAATTTTCCAAAATTCTCTTGTAGACATTTCGGTAAACTCACAAAATTTATCAACAATACCCTGATCTAATTTTTTATCTGTTTCTTCAACGATTGGAATCATTTCTTCACGGGTTTTAAATCCATACCTTATCCAACGAGAAGCATTATCGGTTGCTATAGAGTGAGCAAACTTGAGATATTTTAGGTATGGATTCAACAAATAACTTAGAGAATCTATTTGATCATAATTATCGACAGATCCTTCTCTTTCATATTCGTGCCCAAGGTGTCTAAATCCCCATCTTTTTGCCACTTCATAATTGTGTACAGAATTCCACGGTACAAAATAACTTAAATAAATTGGTTCTAATCCAAATTTTTCACATTCTTCAATAGATGGCGGTATGGATGATTGAAGATCTTTTTCCGATATTTGACCATCCTCAAACCATTTTTTTGAGTATGGTTGAACAACGTCATTTGATGGTTGTAGCATGGCAGAAGGTGTTTCTTTATTATATTTACCACCGTATGTATAATTTACATCTTCACCATAAACTAATAATTTAACACCTAGTTGCATTGCCATACGATATGGAAATGAGTAGATTAATGAATCAAGATACCAAGATGGTTGACCACGATCCTCAAATGCCTTTCTAGTCATTATTCTAGTAATGCGCCTATTAGGCTGCAACTGAATTATTTCACAGCCAAACACATCTGATAGATTGTCTAGATTTTTTCTACCTGTTTCCGTCCAATCCGTATTTCCTACAGTTAGCAGAATAGGGTTCATTTTCATTATTTCTTTCATAATATAAGTTTGAAAGTGAGAATCTTTTCCGCCAGAAACCGTTATAGCACAATCATACCCATTTCCATTACATCCCCTGTATTTATCACAAAGAGTTCTAAGTTCGCTCATGCGTTTGTTCCAATCAGTTGATTTTTGTTTTTCATAATTAATACATGCTGCACAAATTCCATCCTTATCAAAAGTGAGCCCAGGTCTTGTATCTGGCATTAGACATTTTTTACAATATTTCATTTTATTCGGTTTTTTTGTACTTCTACCTATATATCGATTTTACTATATTTTGTAACAGGAATTATTTTTATTGAACGCAATTATACCTCTGAATGAAATCTTCACAAATTGTGAATAAATATTGATACTAGAATAGGAATTAGCTTAATGTTTAATTTGTACATAAGTAGCTTTTTGACTAAATTATTATATGCCCAAATAAAATGAATGGGATATGATTTTTGTCGTTGCTGAAATTGGTGTAAATTGGGATGGAGACTTTGATCGAGTAAGAGAAATGATGACGAATGCCAAAGAAGCAGGATGTAATGCTGTAAAATTCCAAGCGTTTGATGAAAAAATTATTGAGGGTCATTCGGAAAGGTCTCGTTTAATTAGATCAGCTATTTCGAAAGCAAATGTGGAACTAATAAATGAGATAGCAAAATCTATTGGAATAGAATGGTTCTGCACCCCAATGTACCCAGAAGCAGTAGATGTATTGGAGCCATTTGTAAAAAGATTTAAAGTCAGAGAGGCAGACAGTAAGCCATTAATAGAAAACCGAACTTCGCAACTATTTGAAAGACTGTTGAAAACAAATAAGGAGATAATTGTTAGTTGTCAAAAATCTCCACGCGACACGATGTATTTCAATCGTCCACAACTGAAATGGCTTTATTGTGTTCCTAAGTACCCGTGTGATCTCATTGATTTAGATTTTAGTAATATGAAAGATTTTCATGGTTTTTCAAATCATTGTCGTCAAATTATAGCACCAGTAACTGCAGCGATTTTAGGAGCAAAAATAATAGAAGTACATATTACTTCTGACAAATCTAAAGATTTTGTTGACAATAATGTAAGTTTTGATTATTCAGAACTTAGAGAAATGGTAAACTTGATTCGTCTTTCTGAAAAAATTAAAAAATAGTTCAACAATCATTATTAACTTGAAGAGATAATTTCATTTATGAAACCTGTTTGTTTTATTGGAGCGCGTGGTGGGTCAAAAGGAGTACCAAATAAGAATACTCGATTATTAAATGGTAAACCACTAATAGCATATTCCATAGAAACTGCATTGAGTTCTAATATTTTCACTTCTGTTATAGTGTCTACAGAAGATGAACGAATAGGAAGAATTGCAAAAAAATATGGTGCTGAAGTACCATTTATTCGACCTAAACGATTAGCTACAGACTCAGCTGGAATGGATGAGGTAATCATACATGGAATAAAGAAGTTGCGTTCTCTAGGATATGCGTTTGATATCTTGGTTAATCGTGATTGTACTGTACCATTCATACGTAATGTTGATGTAACAGGTTCAATAGAATTACTAAAAGAAAAAAAATGCGATGCCGTGTTTGGAGTTTACAAACAACACCATAATCCTTACTTTAATATGATGGAGCCTAATTCCAAAGGCTTCTTGAAATATAGTAAAAAATTAAGAAAAAAAATTAAAACTAGACAAAATACACCCACAGTGTACCAACTAAATGGATTATTCACATTATACGCAGATAGATTGTTGCATACCAAATGGCACATGCTTAAAGTATTTCCCTATGAAATCCCTGCTGAGACAGGTCTAATGATAGATACGGAATTTGAGTTTCAAATAGCAGATATGATAGCTCAACAAAAAATTAAAATTTAGTCGATTAGTTGACTCTTGAACTTATAATCTGTTACCATGCTGTCCATCCCCCATCTACTACTAGGTTAGCGCCTGTCATATAGGAGGAAGCGTCTGATGCTAAAAACAGTAATGCTCCGTCATAATCTTCTTTCCTAGCCATCCTTCCTAGCATTGTTCTTTCTGAATATTTTTTCACAAATTTCTTATCTTTGTGTAATTTTGGATCAAAAACTCCACCGAGTGTTAGCGTGTTTATCCTGATGTTCTTCCTGTTCCAATACGCTGCCAGATAACGAGTCAGATTCACCATAGCTCCCTTTGTAGTAGCGTAAAACGCGGGAGAATTTAGTCTACTTTTTCCATAAATTCTTTGATCAGCACCAACAATTCCATATATTGATGAAATATTTACAATCACACCTTTATTCTGCTTTGACATCACTTTGCCAATTTCTTGACAACATAGAAAAAGTCCTCTCAGATTAATCCCGATTGTTTGCTCCCACAGCTTTAGTGGAAACCGTTCAAAAGGTATGTCTCGTTGTGGGTGTTCTCTTGGAAAAAAATGAGCGTTATTAATTAAAACATCGATTTTTCTGTATTTTGTTAAGACATCTCTGGTTAACTTCTTTACAGCAGATTGTTCAGCGATGTCTATACTGAATAACATTGTCTGTGTGTGATATTTCTGAATTAATTCTGCTTCTAGTTTTTTATTGTTCTTATTTTCAATGTCCACTAAAACAACATTAGCACCGGCTGCACTTAGAACATGTGCAAACTCTGTGCCTAGAAAGCCCGCAGAACCAGTGAGAATGACAGTTTTATTTTTCAGGCTGAATAATTTGTTAAGAGGATCTTTTTTTCTCAAGATAGTGTTACCACCTTCTTAATTTTTGAAGATTTTTTTACTGCCATGGCTATTTCTAGTATTTTAGTACCCTCGGCAATACTATTAATGGATTTTTCTTTTCTGGTTATGCATTTAAGAAAATGATTGAGCTCCTCAAGATACATCGTGTTATAATCATAATTTTTTAATTTCAATTTTTCGATCCATTTTTTCTTTTTCGTATTGTATACTTTAACGGCATTTATGTCTAGATCCCAATAAATTGTTCCTTTCGTACCTATTATCTTACAACTACGAACGTGTGGGTTCTGAAAATAATCTAAATGTACTTCAGCTATAATATTATTTTGAAATCGCAACAAAATTGATGATAAATCTTCTGCATGTATGTCTAAATCACTAAATTTTCCAGTTATAGAAAAAACTTCTTTTACACTCCCAAAAAACCAATACAAATAATCTATTTCATGAATACACGTTAACACTACACCTCCTCCTAAATCTCCATGTGATGCATAACTATTTTTATATTGTTCATACGTATGCCAACTAGGAAGGAAAGAACCATTCTCTACGTGTACAGAAATTATTCTTCCAATTTCATTTGCAGAAATAATTTCTTTTATTTTCTTTATGCAGGGGTGAAAACGAAAATTGCATCCCATTAATGTTACCAGCCTTCGTGTTTTTACCACGTCTAACAAAGTTTTAACGCCAATTAGTGAACTAGAGAGTGGTTTTTCTATGAATAGGTTTATCCCAGCATTTGCCAATTTTATTGCTGTCTTCACATGAAGACTAGGAACATTGGATATTATTGCAGCATCTGGTTTTTCCTTGATTGATTCTCCCAAAGAATTGAATATTTTACATCTTCTTTTTCGTAAGAAGCTATCATAATGACGTTTGGTACAAACTAAAATTTCTATGTCTGAAAAAGATGAAAGATTATCAATATGTCTTCTACCTATTGAACCATAACCCATAACAAGTACCTTCAAACATCTTTCAAGCATACTTGATTTGTAATTAAAATTATCCCTTAATTAAACAGGAAAAGTTATTAGTTAATACATTTTATAGATAAAAAAGAATTAAAGTGATTTTTGTTAGGACTTATGATAAATGAAAAATAAGAAGTTAAACAACTCAGTCCTTACTAAAGAATTAAAAAATCAAACAATTTTGATAACTGGTGGGGCAGGAAGCGTAGGAACAGCTTTAGTGAATAAAATTCTGGAATATCCAGTTAAATCTGTACGGGTGTTGGATATTGACGAACATGCTTTATTCAGGCTGAACCGTTCAATAAAGGACTCTAGACTAAGATTGTTACTTGGAAGCATAACAGACAAAGATAGAGTCGAAATGGCAGGTAATCAAGCAGATATAATTTTTCACCTTGCAGCAATAAAAAATATTGAAATCTCTGAATTCAATCCTATTGAAACAATATACACTAACATCGATGGGATGATTAACATGATTAAAATGTCAATACGAGATAAACCAAAAAAATTCTTAAACATTAGTACCGATAAAGCAGCAGAGGCATCAACTCTTTATGGAACCACTAAACAGATAGGTGAAAGGCTGACAAGTTGGGCTGGAGTTCATATAAGACCAACAAGATTCGCTTCTGTGCGTTTTGGCAATGTAATTGAATCAAGAGGAAATGTGTTTGAGATTTGGAATGAAGAGTTAAAAAACAATAAACCTCTATCAATAACTCATCCATCAATGGAAAGGTATTTTTTTCATGTAAATGAAGCAGTTGATTTTATTTTAAAATGTTTACCCCTTGTTGATGAAGGTGAAATCTTTGTTCCAAAAATGAAATTATATAAGATTAAAGAGATGGCCACAAAGTTTTCAAAAAAACATAAAATAATAGGGTTAAGACAGGGCGAAAAAATGGAAGAGATTCTTATAACAGAAACAGAAAAAGAGTTAGCTGAAAAGAGAAGTGACATGTGGATAATAAAGCAATATGTTGACAGGTAATAACTAAAAGCCCAGAAATATCAATTATTTACCGAAATCTTTATTTTTGGTTTTAATTCTTCACTAGCTTTACAGACCTGACAATATTTTGCCCATTTTTCGGCATGTTTCCATTGTTCAAGTCCAGTTTGATCATATCGTTGATGAGCCATTTGTAACATTCTTCTTGTATCATGTTTATACATGAACTGTTTCAGGGCAAACAATTCTGGAATTGTAAAATATTGGCTAACTGTGGCTGTATATTGTGTAGCATCACCGCAATCTTTCATAAATTTGTCTAATGCTTTTAATTCCCATTTCAAAATGGTCTCTTTTGTAACATTTTGATTATCTTTTATTAGCTTTAATCTCTCATCATACTGTTGTAATATGAAATCTTTGTAATTGTAGTACAATGGACTCCCCACATATGGTGTGCATATGAAAGGATCAACCTCTGCACCGTTTTGAATCCAAAAATCTACTGTTTCCATCAAATCGTCAATATTCTCATGTGGATTTCCAATCATAAACGTTGTAATGGGATGAAGTTTTGCTTTTTTAACAGCATCAATAGTTTTTTGTTCATGAACCCTTAATTGCCCTTTTCCAATATCTTGGTTCAAGACTTTATCTGATGCTGACTCAAATCCAAATGAGATATAAGCGCATCCTGCATCCTTCATAATTTGCACAATACTAGGCTGTACAGCTACACTAGGGGCATCACCTAACGTTCCCCATTTTATGGTTTTATCTAATCCTTCATCAACATATAATTGGCAAAATTCTTTTGTCCACTTTAAGTTACTAGTCATATTTTCATCAAGAATAGAGATAAAATCAACATCAAATTTTTCTTGTAACAATTTAATATTTTCTACTGCATATTTTGCGGAAGGCCATCGTGCTGGTAGTTGAAATGTATCATTTTCCTTGTCAGAAATTCTGACAAGTTTCTCTCCTTCTTTCCTATTTCCACTACCATAAATATTCTGTAGATCTATACGTGACATTCCGTTATGTGAACAAAATGTACACCCCCTTGGGCACCCTCGTTCCCAAACAACAGAGACTCTTCTTTTTGAATTGAATGATTCTACTGATAATGGTAAAGCTGAATATTCAAAATAAACATCAGTCTCCATAAGATCATAGGCAGGATAAGGAATAGTATTTAAATCTGAAATCAATGCTCGTGGTTTAGTAAACTTGAACGTTTCATTATCTCTCAGGCATAAACCATTTACCTTTTCAAAATCTTTGGTTCCTTGATTTATTTCATCATAAAGTTCTGAGAAAGTTTCTTCTCCCTCTCCTATACATATCATATCCATTTCAGGAACAAGTTGCAAAATTTCATCTGGATTATAAGTTGACCACCCGCCCCCACCTATAAAAATGGAATCTGGAGAGGATTTTCGTATTAATGGTGCTAATTGTTTAATGCGACCATAGGTAGAAGTTAGACCACCTATTCCTATCAGGTCCCATTTCTCAAGACGAATTTCTTCTTCAATTATTTTGTCTGGAACTAGCCTACCACCATACTTCATTCGAAGAGCGTTTAAATCTAAAATTCCAATTTGGCCACCTTTTTTTTCTACAATGGCTGCTAATATTCCAGCCCAAAATGGAAAGTGGTTTGGACCGCTATCAAGCCTTATTTCTGGTACGATGAAAAGTACTTTCAATTCAGTAGTAACATATTGCTAAATGATTATTTAAATTAGTGCGTGAATAATGCTGAGACAAGATGTCCTAATTATGATATTCTGTAAGAAATTGCCTTAGAGTGACACATTTTATTCTTTTACCAAAAATACAACCGCCTTCTGTAGCATTTATCGTGTTAACCCAACTGGGAGAACGTGTTATGAATTCTTTTAATGCAATGCTATAGTATTGAAAAATTGGATCTAAAATACAATTACAGTTAAATTCAGGGTTGTAAATTTTTGGAAACAATTTTTTAAAAATGGGGCTATTTTTATCCATATCTAAGGGAAGGCTGGTCTTACCATGAGATATAATTACTTCCCAAGGATCATCTTCAGTCCAACCGTGATTTATTCCAATTAGTGCCACAGTAGAGCATTTGAGAATTTGCCAACTAACAAACCAGGATGAGGTTCCTACATTCCCACCTGTTTGGATAGCAGGTAGACCATTTGGGTGATTTTTTGCTCTAACCATTAATGCAGATGTTTGATTAAATGATTTTTTTCCTTCACCATGGTCAAATAATGCGTGTAGCCAATGTATTTTGATTCCCGCTCGTCTTGCGCGTTCAACTGTAGATGGTTTAACAACCGTTGAAAAAACACCTTTTATTTTTTTACCGTATTTATCGACTATTGGATCATCGTACCATTCTTTTATTACATCTTGTGTATCAATGGTAACTACATAAAAATTGGAGAACTTTTCTGGTGTAACTCCTGCTTTCAATGCAGTTATCAAAGCACCATCACAACATACTATTGTACCGTCATAATCACTATTTGCCAATAACTCCAAATGCTTATTTTTTTTAATAGATGGACCTCTTCCTATCACCAGTGCAGAGTGTTCCTGCATCTTGTACGATGGATCTTTTGTCGGATCTAATTCTTTAGCAGAAGATTCGTTCCAAATATTATTCAAATTTAGGGCAAAATTTTGTACCCAGTAATCATAAAACTGTTCATCATAAAGTTTCTTCATGCGTTTTTCAATTACATCTTGTGTTGACCTTTGGGCATCATTTTGAGAGAAAATATAATCAAACCATTTATCCCATTCTTTATCACCAAAGCCCATCTCCTTCTTTCGAGCTAACATTTTTGCAAAAGTAGCCTCCCCTATAGTGAAGTTAAAATCATCTGGCATTTCTTACAATACTCAATTTTTCTAACATTTTTAATCGTTTAATTAAATTATAACTCTTCTAATCCAAGTTCGTCTTCTTTCTTAGCAGACCTGAAAATCATAAACGATCCTTTTGCGCCGGATTTTACTATAAATTCTTCAAATTCTGATTCGGTTAATTCCTTCTTGGACTCTGTACTTTTCTCGCTCACTTTGGTACTTTCATCTGCCTCTCTATTTTTTTTTATATTAAAATTTGCTTTCAATTACAAAAGATTTTCTTGTCATGCAATATTAAGTTTTATATGCAAAAATAAGAATTAGACCTTCATGAATCAATTACGGATGAAAAGGCTTATCTCATTACAAGATTTTGAATTTATCAAGAAGTGATATAGTTAGTGAAGTTATTGATTACATTACAACCTAATCTGAAAATAATTCTCACTGTTTTAATTGCATTCTTTGTTGCATTTTTAATATTTTTTCTTGTTTTTTTATTAAATCAATACACAGTAGAAAAAAGAATTGATTCTTCTTTAGACATATATACTGAAACACGTAGATTGCAAAAAAATTTTTATTTACAAAATTTTGAACCTAATGAAAAAAGAATTTTTATTCTTGGTTCAAGCCAAATTCAGGCAATTAATTCAACGTATATAAATGAATATCTTTCAATAAATAATCAGAATTACAAGGTTTACAATTTAGCTTATCCTGCTGAGAGCCCAGAAGAGAGATTGAAGACATTAGATGTGATTATTTCAGCCAAACCCAAAATTGTTCTTTATGGAATATCAAATAGAGATTTTTACACAGATGTACAAAATGAAATATCTATAAACAAACCTGCTAGTCTTTTACCCGACCCTCATGAATTGTTTCAAGAAAAGTTTGGTGGATTGGATATATTTGCTAATCATAATTTTGATTTTCTAGAAAATCCAAAGTTGACTACTTTAACAATGATAACTCTATTGCTTAGGACTGAACCGCAGGATAAACCATTCCAACCTTACCCCGAGTCTCCCGTTCTTATGCAATCAAGAGATTCCATCATTAAAAGTGATAGTGAAATGAAACAGTTGGCTTTAACAGTTGGATATAGATTTGCAGGAATAGACCCACCTGAGAAAAATGAAAAATTTATAATGTTGAAAAAAATAATCGAGGGGCTACAGAAAAACAATATAGAGGTCGTAATTTTTACCACTCCTCAATCCAAGTATTATTTAGATTCTATTCCAGATTATGAAAAAAAATCTTTTGATTCTATTTTAAAAAGTATTTCTAGTGATTTTGGTATAAACATTTTTTCACTTCGTGATAGCTATACAGATTTAACAATTTGGAATGACCTTACGCATGTAGCGGTTAACAAAAATACTATTATTTACAGTGATGATGTCGCAAAAATACTTCTAAAGGAGATTCAATCATAATGTTATTTAATACAATTGATTTTGTAATTTTCTTCATAACTGTACTAAGCGTTTTTATTATTATCAAAAATAGAAAATTTCAACATCTGTTTCTCGTAGCATCAAGTTATTTTTTCTTTTATTATTCTAGTAATTATCTAATTACACTTTTAATTTATACAACCATATGGGATTTCTATTTTGGAAAACTAATTTACGAATCAACTAGCACCAAAAGAAAGAAAGCTCTTTTTATAGCCAGTCTAGCAGGCAATTTAGGTCTCTTAGGTTTCTTCAAATATGCTGATTTTGCAATAACTCAATTCAATATTTTAGGAAATTATTTTGATCTAGGCGCTCAGATTCCATTACTGAGTTTAGCCTTACCCATTGGAATCTCATTTTACACGTTTCACTCTATAACTTATACTGTAGGCATTTATCGTGGACAACTAACCCCAGCTAAATCCTTTGTGGATTATGCAATTTTTGTATCTTTTTTCCCACAGCTGGTTGCAGGGCCTATTTTGAGAGCAAAAGATTTTCTGCCTCAGCTAAGAGAAAAAATAGAAAATTTTGAAACAGGAACTAGACTTCGTCAAATTCTAATCAGTAGTTCAAATCTAAAGATGGGAATTACCCTTATGGCTTTTGGTTTTTTAAAAAAAATGTTCTTTGCAGATAACATTTCTCCAATGGTAAATGACATATTTAATTATCCAGTTGGGCAGGAATCATTTACAATTATTTTGGGTGCCATTGCATTTGGTATCCAGATCTATTGTGATTTTTCTGGGTATACAGATATAGCAATAGGAGCTGCTATGATAATGGGGTTCAAGATTCCTGTTAATTTTAACAAGCCCTATTTTGCAACTTCACCAGCAGATTTTTGGAGAAGATGGCATATTTCCCTCTCATCATGGCTTAGGGATTATCTGTATATACCACTGGGAGGAAATCGCAAGTCCAATGTAAGGACCTATCTGAATTTGTTTATTGTGATGTTTTTGGGTGGTTTGTGGCATGGCGCATCTTGGAACTTTGTTATTTGGGGCATGCTACACGGTTTGTATCTGGCGTTACACAAGTTTATTGTGAACAAATTTCCTATTTTACAAAATCATGTTTTCTTTAAAACAAAAATAGGTGTCCTATTGTCTATATTTGTTACCCAGTATCTTGTGTTTTTGGCATGGATAGCATTTAGAGTGAAAGATCTTGATCATGTACTTTACTCCATGCAAAAATATGTTATGTTAGACTTTCAAATACAACAGACAATACCATTTATTCTAGCTCATAAAGTTCCAATAGTAATCATAGTATCATTTATCGTATTACATTTCATATCATATAAGAAAGTAAACTTGTCAGAAAAAATATCAAATTTAAGTTTGAGACATTGGACCATTTGCTTAGTAGTTATTATGCTTTTAATCTTCTTCTTTTATAATGGAAACCCAGAGGATTTTATCTATTTTCAATTTTAAAAACGATCTAGTATTTTTGCTAACGTTTCTGATGCGTGACCTTTGTTTACAAAATAGCTTTCTATAAATTTCCTTGAATTTTGTTGAGTTTTATCTTTGAATTCTTTATCACATAGTAGTTTTTTTATTCCGCTTTCAATATCGTTAATATTTGTAATTGATAGTAATGCGCCCGTTTTTACAATTTCATCTTCTTCAGCCCACTTCTCAATTTGTAATGATATAGCAGGTTTGTTTAGTATCATAGATTCTAGTGCTATGGTAGAATTGTTAAAGGTAATTAGGATGTCACATGAGTTTATTAATTCTACCAAATTTGCATTATATATAATTGGGATATTTGGATCAATTTCTTTAATTAATTCTGTTATATTGCTTAGAAAATCAGGTTGTGGGTGAGGTTTTACGATCAATTGTTTATCGGTAAATTTTTTTGCGACGCGACACACTTCCCTTACAAAGTTATCAAATTTCACATAAGATTCAAAGGGAGTTTGTTCAAAAGAAATCCTACCTGTAACTGAAGTTGTAGCAAATAATATTATTCCTTTATTTTGCGCATTTTTGATAACTTTGAAGAAGTTATCATGCCTTGGACTTCCAGTTACCAAAAGATTTTCTTCTTTATGGCCATAGGAAAGAGCGCGGTTTTTTGCTACTTTGCTCCAAAAAGCTTGTTTATCACTAATAAAGAATGAATAACCACCTAATGCAAATTTGTGGAATTTATCCCACTTGTTAGAAGTTGGATCCATAGCATGTTGCAACATAACAGATTTGATGCCTCTTTTTTTAGATATAGAAATGATCTCTTTTTCTTCTTGACCAGTCTCTGCCCATTCTAAAATTACTGAGATGTTAAATTTATCAAATAATTCATTAAGCAATAAAATTCTTCGAACAGATTCACTAAATCGTTTATCACATATTTGCATAAATGAATTTTTAATAGAATGCCAAAATGTATGTGAATTAATAGAAAAGGTTTCTTCGAAAACTGAATCTATCTTCCATATCTTTTTTAGATTATCGAATAAAATATCGAGTTCTTGAAGAAGTTTTGCTTCTATTTTTTTTGCAAAATGATCTAAATGAATTATCTTACATTTTGAATTTAATATGATTTTCAAACTTTGTAAATTCCAAACTGCTGGTCTACGTTGATTTAATAATAGAATATTCTTATCTGAAGCAGATAATTCTTTTATCAAAACATCATATTGTGTTGGGTTGAAATCTATCAAAAGAATAGACTTCTTTTGAGCAAGTTTAAAGTTTGGATTTAGTCTAAAAATAGAATTAATTATTCTTTCAACAAACTTCTTTATCTTCAAATATCTACTTCGTGAAATGGTAATAGAAAGAGGATATGAACCAAGGTTATATTTGATATTCATTTTATCAAAAAGCAGAGAGGATTGTTCAACTTCATCATGTAAAATTACTTGTATATTTTTTTGCTTACAAATTCGTTGTACAAAGTCATTAAGCTGGGTATAAGCTATGATGAGATTAGGTTCTTCTTTTTCTATTATCTTAATGATTGTCATTGCATTTCCATATATTCTAGCAAAATATTGTAAAAGTTCCATCTCAATTAATGTCGCTAAATTATGTCCATCGAAAAAGAAAAGATCCTTAATGGAAGAATGGTCATGCCAAGTTATGGTAGTGTTAATAGCACTATCATCAATATTTTTTCTATCCTCTACAGTTAGATAATCTTCACCGATTTCATTCGATATTTGATTTTTTATCAGATTCTTGTAAGCAGGATAACTTAATGAAAATATTTTAGAATTTTTATAGTATGAAATACTGTTTTTAATTTCTTCGATATCAACATGGTTCTCTATTAAGAAAATTGTGCCAGTCATTTTATTCAGATTCTAATGATTTCACAGTATTAGACACATAATAATTGAATTCCATATAATGATCATGTCTTATATTTTGCCCATTTTGACCAATCATAATCATCAAAGGTAACATTTTTCATTTCATTATCATTTGGTTTCCAAGCTATATCTGCAAGTACCAATATTCTAGATATATCATTAGATAAATTCAGATGAGCGGAAGGGCAGTTTTTTGGAATGTATATTAACACAGGATCATCCACACTTGATTCTATTTCATCATATTTTCCATTCTGATCTCTAGTAATGAAAATAACTTTTCCATGTATACAAACAAAATAGCTGTTACGTTTAGTATGAAGATGCGGCCCCTTTATTTCTCCCGGATTAACCGAACTTACATACACCATTTTTGGTTGATTTTTTATTATTTTATCCCAATCTCGCCAGACTACAGTCAGGGACCCATTAACATGTTGATCATTGATGTCTTTAGTAGGACGCTTCTCTAGTTTTACAAAATGTATGGTATTATTTTCCATCAATATGTTTTAAAATTTTGTACCAATAAAAGTCTTGATTACAAGATAACAGGTGTCATAGACAATTGAATCTAGATATCTCATATTGGATAATATTAAATAAAGAAAAGAAAACATGAATTGATGTAGAAAATATCATGAAATTATTAGTAACTGGTGGACTTGGTTTTATTGGTAGCACTTTCATTCTAAATGCACTAAAAAATCATGAGTTTAAAATAGTAAATATCGATGACGAACTTTATGGTTCAAATCATGCAAATCTGACTGAAGTTCAAAATTCAAAAAATTATGAATTTGTGAAAGGAAACATCACTGACTATGATTTAATGAATAAGTTAATTTCTGATTCTGATGCCATAGTCAATTTTGCTGCAGAATCTCATGTTGATAGAAGCATTTCTAATGCAAAACCATTCATAGATTCTAATATTATAGGAGTTTTTACAATACTTGAGATTCTAAAAAAACAGAAAAAGAGATTATTGCATATTTCTACTGATGAAGTATTTGGAAGTCTAGGAGCTGGAAGTGCTGATGAAAACTTTCGATTAAATCCATCTAGTCCCTATGCAGCATCAAAGGCGGCTGCTGAACTATTAATTAATTCTTACATAGTTACTTATGGATGTGATATTTTAATCACTAGGTGTACAAACAACTATGGCCCTAGGCAAGCACCAGAGAAATTAATTCCTAAGACAATTATTTTAGCAGATCAAAATAAGAAAATACCAATATACGGCAGTGGTAAAAATGTTAGAGATTGGATTTTTGTAGATGATCACGCTGATGCCATTATGCAGGTTCTCCACAAAGGAAAGTCAGGAGAATCCTACAACATATCTGCATCTAATGAAATCGATAATTTGACTATAATTAAAAAAATTCTATTACTGATGGGTAAATCAACTGATCAAATTGAATTTGTAGAAGATAGACCGGGTCATGATTTTAGATATAGCATGAATTCATCAAAAATTAGAACAAATCTAAAGTGGTCACAAAAAGTGGGTTTTGATGAAGGTCTTGAAAAAACTATCAATTGGTATCTCACTAACAAAAGCTGGTGGAGTAATCTTGATGAAAAAATATTAAATAAAATGCCCTGGAAAAATTAGTTTCAATTTATTAATACCTAGAGAGCCAAATTCTCTATGAAAGGCGTAATTCTACACGGAGGACATGGTACAAGATTAAGACCCCTCACTCATACTGGTCCAAAGCAACTTCTGCCTATTGCAAACAAACCAATGTCACAATATTGTATAGAATCTCTAAGAGAAGCAGGCATCACTGATATAGCACTTATTGTAGGTGGCCCAGGTTCAAACAAAGTACAAGAGTATTACGGATCAGGACAAAACCTTGGCGTAAAACTTACTTATATTCAGCAAGATTCACCGCGTGGTATTGCACATGCAATACGTCTATGTAAAGAGTTTGTAGAGAATGATAAATTCATAGTATTTTTAGGAGACAACATGTTAAAAAGAAACATTTCTGATTATGCAATAAATTTCAAACATTCTGATGCTAATGCCTCAATTTTACTCTGCGAGGTGAACAATCCTACTCAATTCGGAATTGCAGATGTAAAGGATGGTGTTATAAAAAAAATAATGGAAAAACCAAAAGATCCACCTACGAATCTTGCTATCACGGGCATCTATTTTCTAACTCCAATAATTTTTGACATAATAGACAGACTCAAACCATCTTGGCGAAATGAGCTGGAAATAACTGATGCCTTACAAATGCTTTTGGAAGAAGGTCACAAGATCACCTATCATATGGTAACAGACTATTGGAAAGATACTGGAACTCCTCAGGACATCATACACGCAAATAAGGTGATCCTAGAAAGCATGAAACCGTATTTTTATGGAAAAAAGGAGGAAGATGTTTCTATTAGTGGTAATGTAATGATTGGTGAAAATACCTTGCTCAAAGCTGGATCAAAAATAGTCGGACCTGTTATCATAGGAAAAAATTGCATAATTGATTCAGGCGCATATATTGGTCCAAATACTAGTATAGGTGACGAATCCAAGATCGCCAAATGTAATATAGAAGAATCAATAGTAATGTCAGGTTGCGAGATTGATTGCGATATTAAAATAAAAAATAGTATAATTGCTTTTAATTCTCAAATTATTGCCAAAAAAGACAATAGTAAAAATAAAATATTTTTGTTAGGTGAAGGTACTAAAATTTCACTCTAAATTTGGAATAAATTTTGAGGTTAATTTAAGAATATTAAATAAGCTTAGACAGAGCTAGATTGTAAGAATAAAGTTGGTACCAGAACATGATAATCCACTAGTAAGCATAGTAATAGTCAATTATAATGCTGGTGATTTGTTGTTAGATTGTGTTGAATCCATTTTTAAAACAAAATACAATAACTTTGAAGTGATTGTTGTAGATAATGCCTCAAAAGACTATAGTCACATAAAGTGTAAAGAAAAATTTGACAAAATTCATTTGATTGAAAACAAAGAAAATGTAGGATACTGCGAAGGTAACAATATAGGCATAAGGGAAGCTAGGGGAGATTTTGTGGCCATATTAAACCCCGATACAAAGGTAGAATCAAATTGGTTAGAAGAATTACTCAAAGCATATAACAAAAATGGGGATGGCTTGTACCAACCAAAGATACTTGCTTTTGAAAATCAGATATTTGAAAGTGCTGGCAATATGTTACATATTTTTGGATTTGGGTATCCTAAATGTAGGGGTTCTGCTGATACTGGGCAATACAATATACCAGCACAGATCGGTTATGCATCTGGCGCATGCTTATTCACATCTATAAATGTGCTAGATAAAATAGGTCTTTTTGATCCGTTTGTGTTTTTATATCATGATGATCTTGATCTGGGATGGCGAGCTGCTCAGATAGGTATAATATCATACTATGTGCCATCTGCTACAATATACCATCTTGCTAGCTATAATTTCAAATGGAGTGCCCAAAAATTTTATTGGTTAGAGAGAAATAGACATTATTGTTTATTAACACATTATTCAAAAAAAACACTTTACAAAATATTACCAGCACTTATTATAGTTGAAATAATGGTGTTTTTCTTTTATCTATTCAAAGGTTTTATCAAAATGAAAATTAAAGCCTATGTTAATATCATTAGAAATAGAAAACAAATATCAAAAAAATTCCATGAGTTAGAAACTAAAAAAATAATCTCTGATGTAGAATTAATAAAGACTTTCCCAGATGACATGCTAATACCTGATCAGATTTCTAGTAATGTAACCAATAGAATTTTTAATTTCTTCTTATCAAATTTAAGCAGAATAGCCAAGCATTTTATTTAATACGAATTTAGCTCTATTATATATTCAAATAAATTCATATTTTCATTAAAAAATATCATAGTCTCCAAAAGAAAAAAACCAATTATCATTTGTTTGTAACTTTTTTAAATTAGCATTATTCGAATCAATATGTATTAAAATGAAATGAAGTGGTTGAGGTTTCAAAAATTGTGGAATTGTGAAGAATCCTGTCTCATGCAATATTTCATTTTCTAATAATCCAGATCTACATGTTGCGATAGCTAATGATGCACCGTTTTTCCATAAATTTTCTAACGCGACTAGTACGAGATCTTTAAGTTTTTTTCTAGTCTTAACTTCTGGATCAACGATAAAATCTATAATAACGCCTATTTTTTTACTATTTATTACAGTTTCACTTGTTATTACATATCCCCTCAAAATTGAATCCTCTTTAAGTACAAAAGTTTGATATTTTCGTGTTGGGTGATTTCCATATCTCCACTGTAAAAAGTTTTTGTCCCTTTTCTGAATTACCGATACTCTTTTGCTTACTTTTTCTATAAGAACGTCAAAATCGGCATTATACTGATTTGTAAATGACACAACTTCCGAATTGATGTTTCTTTTTATTTTCCAAATACCATCAAATATTTGAAATAATTTACTTATTGGTGGAACAAAATATTTAGATAATCTTAGCGGTCTGACCAGAAGAGGCAGGTTAGATATTTCGATAGAACCTTTTCTTATAAAGGAAGTAACAGATTTATCGTTTGCAACCCCATAAATACACGAAATTCCTTTTTTTATCGATTCATTTTGTATTGAAGAGATCAATTCAGAAAAAATACCTTTCTTTCTATAGGCGGGATCTATAGCAGAGTTACAAGATAAAGCTGCCATGATAATTTTGTGATCTATTATTAATCTCATAGGTGTTATTGCTTCTATTCCAATTACGGAATTGTTTTTTGCTTCGTCTTTTGCTAATACAATAATAGCCTTACCCTGAGGATTATGCCTATACTGCCAATCAAAATATGACGGATTTATGATTTCCGTATTTCCAAATACCTTTCTTGACAAGTTTAAAATCTCAGCTTCTTCATTTTCAGAGTCAATCCATTCTGAAATTATCATATATTTTGATTAGCACAGTCAGAAAATATCAATATTGTTACAGGATTTTAATTAAAGATATAAACTTGGTGACATTTTATGTAATGATAATATTGAATCTCTTGGGCATAGATTTTGAAGATTGGTTTCATCCTGAATTAATTCAACGCCACATTACAACTAAAAACAATAAACCCACTGTAGTTAATGGAATTGATAAAATATTAAATTGGCTAAGAAAGAATGAAACATTTGCAACTTTTTTTATGGTTGGTGAGTTATTACAGGCAAAACCAGAATTATTAGATAAAATAATTGATGGTGGTCATGAAATTGCGTTTCATACTATGTATCATACAAGACTCGACACTCCAAATTATAGAGATAGGTTTGCAGAAGAAATTAAAAAATTTGATGATATTACATCCAAAAAATCCAAAGGATTTAGGGCACCATCATTTTCATTAAATCATTCTAGTTCATGGGCAATTGATGTATTGTCTGAAAACAATTATCAATATGATAGCAGTATTGTTCCTGCAAAAACTAGATTATATGGAATGCCTAATGCAGAAACTAAGCCCTATAAGATTACCAGTACTATGATTGAGGCAAATGATCCTAATGGAAAGATATTGGAATTTCCTTTGCTAACGACCAGGATTTTAGGGCAGACAATTCCTGCATGTGGTGGGTTTTATCTCAGAGTATTGCCTTTGAAAATGATAGAACGTGCAATTAATACTGTTAATGACAAAGACATTCCAGCCAGTTTTTATATTCATTCTTGGGAACTTACTCCAGAATTTATGCCAAGAGTTCCGTTATCATTTATGGATAGTTTCATAACATACCACAATCTTGGAAAAACACTTTCTCGTATGGATAATATAATAAAGAAATTTAAATTTACATCTTTTAGTCGGTTTATATCTGAAACTGCAGTTTCTTAATTCTCAAGAGTCTGCATGAAGCAACTCAAACTATAGAATTTATCCAATAGTAAAAACCTAAAGATGGTTTAATATGATTGAGATTTAAAAAACTCCAATGTCTTTTCGATTCCTTCTTTCACAGACGTGTTTACATTCCATCCCAATGATTTCAATTTTGAATTATTCACCAGAAAGTTGCCTACATCTACTTTTTCTGTGTAAGAAGGTGGATCCACGTACTTGATTTTTGCAGCTACCAATTCCTCTAACCAATTTGCTATTTCGTAAAACCAAGTCTTTTTTCTAGATGATATCCAGTACAGATTACCAGGTTTTCCCTTCAGCATGATAGTCTTGAGACCTGAAATAACATCTGAGATATATATGACGTCTCGAAAGAATTTACCTTCATGATAAATTGTTACATCTTCTCCCTTGAAGGCTTTATAGATAAGGAAATTTATTGCATTTTTTAGTGGAGTTACATACTGTTCTCGTGGTCCAAATGAATTTGTAATTCTGAAGATTGTAGTGTCTAAATTGTAAACATTATGATAAATTTTACAATAAATTTCGCTGGCTAGTCTATTGGTTCCATATATTGTGGTAGGGTTACATGGACTTTCTTCGTTTACTGGTAATTTTTGCGGTCTTCCTATTACAATAAAAGTGCTCCCAAGTATGAATTTACATTGGAGGTTAAGATTTTTTATTTTTTCAAGAATACATAAAGTGGATTTTGAGTTTACGTCTACATCATATAAAGGATTTTCAAATGATTTTTTATGAGAAGTTTCACCTGCTAAATGGAATATAATGTCTGGTCTGTTTTTCTCAATACTTTTTTCCAGATCTAAAAATCTTGTGACATCAACATATTCTAGTCTTATTTTATTTAAGTTGTAGGTGACATTATCATTTTTGTTATCATTTCTAGCTAATAAAATGACTTCATGATCATCTTTAATCAGCTCATCACATAAATGGCTTCCTACAAATCCTGTACCACCTGTGATCATGATTTTCATATATCTATCACAAATGAATTTTTTAATGAGAAAGAAAACATACTGTGGTATTATTTTTTTTGAATTTAATGCTATCTAAATAGCAAGCACGAGTGAATAATGAAATCTTCTGACAAGTATGAATTTTGAACGTATGTTATAATTACCTCAACAACAACTATTAAACAATATGAAAAATATTGTTTTAAAAACAAGATTTCGAGGGGGGGTTTTACATGCGTTATATAATGAATTAATAAAAAATCCCCCCGATAATTATAGATTCACTGTATCTGATGCCTCAAAAAAAAGCCCATTAACAAAAATCACAAGTAAACATGATAATTATTTGTACAAACAATTATTGTATCACTTTGGTGCACTGCCTTATTTTTTAGTACAATTAACTGGGTCTCCAGTTAGATACGAAGACTGTGATCTAATTTATGCTGCACAGCACCTCATAAAGACTGAAAAACCGTGGGTTGTAGACTTGGAATTTGCTAATGCATTAGCGGCATATTGTAGCATGAATTTATGTACAAATATTATTTCAAAAAAATTGAAAGCGAGAGAGTGTAAGGCAATATTACCATGGAGCGAGTGGGGGAAAAACACTCTACTTGATTCAATGGATTGTAAAGATTTCAAAGATAAAATTCAAGTCGTCAGATACACAGTGCCTCCTAAACATAAAAACAGAATTAAAGAGGATAAATCAGTTATACGAATGCTTTTTCTTGGAAGTATCAATCAATGTGCACTAAAACGAGAAGAGTTTAAGGGATTATATGAGAGTGTAGAGGCGTTTATTGATTTACAAAAAAAATATGACGGTTTAGAGTTAGTAATTAGATCTATAGTTACACCAGAAATTAAAGAAAAAGCAAGAAAATATCCAAATATTAAGATTCTAGAGAAGCATCTTACACATACTGAATTGGAACAACTATTCAGCTCATGTGACATATTTCCACATGCGGGTTTTGAAGCTCTTAACATCTCTATTTTAGAGGCTATGAGTTATGGTCTTCCCGTTATAGCTACATCATTGTATAATATTCCAGAGGCAATTACACATATGAAAAATGGTATGCTTATTGATCTAGCTAACCCAAGCTTATTTTTTACAAGACATAAAACTCCTAATGAACATTCAAAATCCGTTATACATTCCATAAGAAGATTAAGACCTTTCATGATAGATAAAATTAAAGAGTGTATGAAAGTGCTTATTGAAGATTCATCACTTAGACACCGAATTGGTAAAGAGGCAGCTATGACTATAGAAAATGGAGAATTTTCAATCAAGAATAGAAATGCGTTATTAAAAGAGACTTTTGATAATGCGGCTTCCTAAAAGAAAACTTTCCAGTAGAATTATTTTATCTAATTTTCCTTGTACGAACAATCATCGTAACAATATTAGCAAAAATCATGATACTATATCAAGAATAATTTTGAATAAACAATTTGTGTTTAATTAAATTTAAAATCAAATAGTTCTAATAACAGTTATGACGATTTTTCAGCGTGCTCAGATATAATCAATTAAAGAATAGATGTGTTTTAGTTACTGGCGGTGCTGGTTTTATTGGTTCTGAAGTTGTTAGGCAATTATCTGAAATGGGCACAAAAATTATAGTTTTTGATAACTATTCCTCTGGGAGAAAAAAATATCTTGAAGGAGTTACAAACATTATTCAAGTAAAAGGAAGTATAACAAATAGAAGACAAGTCAATGACATTGTAAAAAAGGCAGATTACATAATAAATCTAGCAGCGTTGCCATTTATTCCTGATTCATATTATTATCCTAATGAATTTTTTAAGGTAAATACTGAAGGGACCGTCAATCTTGTTACTGCTAGCATTAAATCTAAGAGATTGAAAATGTTTGTGCATATTTCAACAAGCGAGGTATATGGCTCTGCAAAAACCATACCAATGTCTGAAGAACATCCTACTTTGCCACAATCAACATATGCAGCAAGCAAACTAGCTGGAGAAAGAGCTGTATTCACATTACATAAGGAGCACAATTTTCCAGCTGTAATAATAAGACCATTCAATAGTTATGGACCAAGAATAACTCAACCATATATTATTCCAGAAATTATAAACCAAGTTCTTCATAGAAAAGATAAGATAAAACTTGGAAATATTGAATCATTTAGAGATTTTACTTATGTTTCTGATACTGCCAGAGGCATAATTTCTGCGATGGTAAAAGGAAGTGTAGTTGGTGAGACTATCAACATTGGGAGTAATAAAAGTTATAAAATTAAAAATTTGGTGGAGATCATAACTAGGATCATGGGGAAGAAAGTTGGAATTACGACTGATAAAAAACGCTTTAGACCGTACGACGTACAGAAACTAATTTGTGATAATCGTAAGGCAAAGAAATTATTGAAATGGGAGCCAGAAATTTCAATCGAAGAAGGGTTAACTAGAACAATCAGTTGGATGAGAAAGAACACACTTAATTTTGCAACGCCCTTTGAGGGGTGGGCAAAAACTTACAGGTTGAAATTAAATCATAATGAGTGATTAATTGAACGCAGTACCAAAATCAGTAATAAAAGTAATTGAAAAAAAATTCAAAACACGTGATGAATTCGTACCAGGTCAAAGTAGAATCCGATTAATTGAACCTACTTTTGGAGCCGACGAAATAATTGAAGCGCTAGATTCATTATTAACGACTAAAGTTACAATGGGAGATAAAGTTAAGAGGTTCGAAAAATTATTCTCCAAATATCTCAAAGCTCGCTATTCTTCTATGGTGAATTCTGGCTCATCGGCTAATTTAGTAGCGTTATCATCCCTTACTAATCCTTGGTTTGAAAAAAGAATAAGTAAAAATAGCGAAGTGATAACCCCCGCCATTACGTGGGTAACGACTGTATACCCCCTCATAAATTTAAATTTAAAACCAAAATTTGTAGATATCAATTTAGAAACGTTTTGTATGGAAACAGATGACTTAGAAAATGCATTATCACCTAACACTTCATTGATTTTGCCTGTACATCTGCTGGGCAATGTTTGTGATATGGGAAAAATAACGGAGATTGCTGCCAAAAGAGATCTTCTCGTCATGGAAGATTGTTGTGAGGCCCATGGAGCCAAATTCAAAAATAAAAAAGTTGGAACCATAGGCGACATAGGCACCTATAGTTTCTTCCTTTCTCATCATATCACTACTATTGAGGGTGGGATGATAGTAACCAATAATGAATCATTATACGAATTATCAAAGGCAATAAGGGCATTTGGTTGGATACGAGATCTTAAATATAAAAATAAATTTAAAAGAAAATATTCTCATATAGATCCTAGATATTTATTTGTGAATTTAGGATATAATTTAAGGCCTACTGAAGTTCAAGGTGCTTTTGGCATACATCAAATCACAAAGTTAGAAAAATTCATAGAAATGAGAAGAGAAAATGCAAGATATTGGACCAAAAAATTTTCGCAGTATGAAGGTTATTTTATTCTTCCCAAGGAAGATCCACGAACACGATCAGTTTATTTTTGTTATCCATTAACTATTCGAAAGGAGGCACCTTTCAAGCGAGAATTACTTGTAAAGTACTTGGAAAAAAAGAAAATTGATACTCGGCCTATAATGTCAGGTAATTTGTTGGAACAGCCCGCTATTGAGTTTATTCCTCACCTTAAGCATGGCTCATTACCTAATTCAAAATTGGTAATGCGGAATTCCTTTTTCTTTGGTAATCATCAAAAAATAGGAAAACGTGAAAGGGAGTATGTGGTTAGCGTTATAGCTGAATTCATAGAAAGAAAATTATGGAAAAAATGAACTGTTTTAGATTAATTCTAAAAACCATTATTAATACAATAAGTTCAATAAAATAAAATGAGTTTAAACGGTAAAAAAATATTGGTAACTGGCGGTTCAGGATTCCTTGGTTCTAGAATTGTAAAAATGCTGCAAGACAAAGGAATTAAAGATATTGTAATACCACGTTCCTCTACTTGTGATTTAAGGATCGCTGAGAATTGTGCAAGAATTACTAAAGATATAGATATAGTTTTTCATGCTGCTGGAAATGTGGGGGGAATAGGATATAACAAAGAATACCCAGGTTCAGTATTTTATGATAACATAATGATGGATACATTGATGATGGAAGAAAGCAGAAAAAATAACGTGAAGAAATTTATTGCAGTTGGTACTGTGTGTAGTTATCCAAAATTTGCAGCTGTTCCTTTTTCAGAAGAACAAATTTGGGAAGGATATCCTGAGGAAACAAATGCATCGTATGGACTTTCAAAAAAAATGTTAATTGTACAGTCAGAGGCGTACCGTCAGCAATATAATTTCAAATCAATAGTTTTGATTCAAACGAATATGTACGGCCCAGGTGATGATTTCGATCCTAACACTTCCCATGTAATACCTTCCTTAATTAAAAAAATTCATGATGCAAAAATTCTTAATCAATCTGAGATCGAGCTTTGGGGTGATGGAAGTCCATCTAGAGACTTCCTATATGTTGACGATGCTGCAAGAGCAGCTATTCTAGCAGCTGAAAAATATGAAAAAACTGAACCAATCAATATAGGTAGTGGTAAAGAAATTACAATAAGAGAATTAGCAGATTTGATAATAAAATTAATGAATGCAGATCTTAAAATAAGATGGAATACTCAAAAACCTAATGGACAACCTCGTCGTTGTCTTAACATAGACAGAGCAAAGAGAGAACTTGGATTTGTTCCATCTGTGAGTATAGAAGATGGTCTAAAGAAGACCATAGAATGGTATGAAGAACAACAGAAAAGGAATCAATAGTCATAATGAGTTTTTAGTAAATAACAGTCCACTAGATTGTTTGAGCGTTTAATTGGAATAGTATACTTATATCACACATGTATAGTTTATTCAGTAATTTTGATAGTAGTTGGCATACCTGCTTATAATGAGGAAAAAAACATAGCAAGAATAATTGTAAAATTACAAAAAGCTGCTGATAAAATAATAGTATGTAATGATGGCTCTACTGATTTGACAGGTGTTATAGCTGAAAAAATGGGAGCTATTGTTGTTAATCATACAAAAAACTTAGGCTATGGGGCAGCTATTAGGAGTATATTTCTCAAAGTAGCAGAATTTGATTCTGATATAGTTGTGACGTTTGACGGAGATGGGCAACATAGAGTAGAAGATATTAAAGCTGTTTTAGAACCCATTATCAAAAATGAAGCAGACATAGTTATTGGTTCTAGATTCATCAATAATAATGACAAAAATATTCCAAAATATAGAAAAGCTGGTATAAAGACAATAACGAGCATTACTAACACTTCTACGGATATGAAATTAACTGACTCTCAAAGTGGTTTTAGAGCATATAAAAGCAAGGTTCTAAAAGATATCATTCCTTCTGACTACGGAATGGGTGTTTCAACTGAGATTCTAATAAAGGCCAGTAAAAAAGGATACAGGATAAAAGAAGTTCCTATAACTGTACTATATGAAGGAGATACCTCTACTCATCATCCTGTATCACATGGAATCTCGGTAATACTTAGTACAATGAAATTTGTATCCATAGAACATCCTCTAAAATTTTATGGGATTCCTGGAATTGTTTTCTTGGGGATAGGTCTATTCTTCATAGTATGGACGATTCAGATATTTACCGATACACGTCAGATTATAACAAATGTTTCATTGATTGGAATAGGATCTATAATCTTGGGAACGATGTTAACAATGACATCCATAATGTTGTACTCCTTGGTTAATGTAGTAAGAGAACGTCATAGTGATTAAATTATTGTGCATACAGTTTAATGAAACCTGTTTAACATGACACATGGATGGAATAAAATCAAAAGTATTGTAACAAGATTTAAAGATCTAACAACACTTGGATTTGCAAATATATTATCCTCAGCAATTTCTGGAATTTTTTGGGTTTATCTTGCTTCATTACTTGGTACGGTGCATTACGGTGAGGTTAGCTATTTCATTGCAATTGCTGGAATAGCATCTACAATTTCTTTCTTAGGAGCAGGAAATACCATCATAGTTTACACAGCAAAGGGGGAAAAGATACAGTCAACCATCTTTTTCATTACAATTATTTCTGGCCTTATTGCTTCAATTGTACTTTTCTTTATTTTTTATGATGTGGGAGTAAGTCTGTATATTCTTGGCTATCTCATTTTCAATCTTGCCACTGCCGAGATACTTGGTCGAAAATTGTATACAGATTATTCCAAGTATCTTATAACTCAAAAAATTCTATTTGTTGGATTTGCCCTAGCTTTCTACTACCTAATGGGCCCTCAGGGGGTTATTCTGGGCATTGCAGTATCGTTCTTCCCGTATTTCTTAAGGGTCTACAAGGGGTTCAAAGAATCAAAAATCAATATGTCTGTGATAAAATCACGGTTTGGTTTTATGATGAATAGCTATGGTTTGGATCTTTCCAAAACATTTAGTGGTCAAACTGATAAGTTAATCATTGCACCAATTCTTGGCTTTGCCTTACTTGGAAACTACCAACTAGGAATACAGTTTCTTTCTCTTTTAAGCTTGTTACCCAATATAGTATATCAGTATATACTGCCACATGATGCTAGTGGAAATCCTAACATAAAACTAAAGAAACTGACTATAGTTGTCTCAGTTTTTCTTGCAATTCTTGGAATATCACTTTCCCCTGTAGTTTTGCCAGTTCTATTTCCACAATTCAAGGAGGCAATTGAAGTTATTCAAATTATTAGTTTGGCTATAATTCCCTTTTCAATAAACCTCGTTTATACTTCAAAATTTCTAGGAAACGGTAAAAGTAAAGTTATACTAGTAGGTTCTGGAATATACTTGTTAGTTCAAATTTTGGGCATCTTATTTCTTGGACAACTTTATGGTATAAATGGAGTAAGTGCAGCACTAGTTTTGGCAGCAACTTCAGAATCTGTGTATTTAGTGATAACAGACCGGTTTATTAAAAAATGAGTTGACAAAGTTTTCAAATAATACCCTTATGTCGCAATGATAAAATCAATGATTATAAGAATTAGTTCAAAATGCAAGATACGTGTTATTACTAGAAAAGTTGGTTTATTAGCTTTCTAAAGCATAGTTTAATAACTTTTTTACATTCAACAAAACCAATTGGTTGAAGAACACGGCACTAATTCGAAGACTACATCGTCTATTGATTTTGTTGAAAAGAAATTAGATTTTTTTGCAAAAAATACTATCCTTTCTCTTTCCATAATTGGCTTCCTGGCACTTGCTCTCAGACTATATTATTTCCCATTCGGCATTCCAGTTACTCTTGATGCCCTCAATTATTTTTGGTATGCTATGGATATCAGTCTTCTTGGACACTTTCCTGCTTCCACCCTTGCTAATAATGGATGGCCTACTTTCTTGTCTATTTTCTTTTCAAGCTTTCATTTTAATAATTTCATGGATTATATGATTCTGCAACGTATCGTTACCGTTTCAATTTCAGTATTAACAATAGTTCCTGTCTATTTGTTATGTAATAGGTTTTTTGACAAACCCTATGCAATTATAGGTGCGGCCATATTTGCGTTTGAGCCACGCATTATCCAAAATTCATTATTGGGAATAACTGAGCCTCTATATGTATTTCTTGGAGCTACTGCATTGTTTTTGTTCCTAAGTTCAAACAAGAAAATGGTGTACAGTTCATTTGGTATTTGTGCACTCCTAACCCTTGTGCGGCCCGAAGGTTTGTTTTTATTTTTTGCTCTCTCAATTATGTTTCTCATACAATATAGGAAACAGAGTAAATTTATTGCAAAATATGCTCTGGCAGCAACAATCTTTGTTTTACTATTGCTACCCTTGATAACGATAAGAATACAAATCATGGGCGATGATTCAATAACCAGTCGTATATCAGAAACAATTTCGTATCATGTACTCTTGCCTTCAGATAAAACTAATGGTGATTCAGGTCTACCTTTTATAATAAGCGGTATTGAAAATTTAGTTAAATTTCTTGGCTGGGCTTCTATTCCAATTTTTGTAGTTTTTGTTCCATTTGGAGCTTATTTGATTTTAAAAAATAGAAATCATGAAACTAACACAATGTTAGTGACCATGGGGATCATGCTTATACCTGCAGTGTATGCCTTTTCTATCATCTCTGATACACGATACCTGTTTTTTCAATATCCTATGTGGTGTGTATTGTCCCTTTTTACGGTAAAAACTGTAGCAGATAAATTCAGAAAACGTAACATGGTTTTGATTTTATTGATTGGTGGCATTCTATTATCATCATCTTTATTTCTTGATTTCAAGAAAGTTGATATGGAGCATGAAAAGGAAGCGCTTAGCCTTTCATATTACGTTACTAACACGAGATCTGGAATCAATCCATATCTTCCAGAATCAAAATATCTGCCAATACCTCAGATGATAGATCAGAAATTTCCAATTTTAAGCACTTCAATTCAGGCTGGGCCAAAACTTATTCCGACAGATGGGTTTTACTCCTTTGAAGAATACATTAAATTTGGCAGGGATGCCGGTTTAACTCATTTGGTGCTTGATGGGACCGATAAATTTTATCGTGCACCGTTTTTTAAAGATGTGTTTTTTAATGAAGAAAAATATCCGTATTTAACAAAGGAGTTTGATTCTTTGGATCATGGTTACAAGTACCATTTAAAAATCTATAAAATCGATTATGATGAATTTTATTCCATAATAAAGCATGATTAAGTTCTCTCATCTAACAAATTTATTTTAATGTATTAGTTAGTATATGCAATTCTTCGTTTATTTCATCTCGGCTTCTCCATCTGTGGATATCAATAAATAAACTATGTTTAACAAAATCTTCTCCTATTTTGCATTTCTTTTTGGGTCTATATTTTTTGTATAGTGGAATATCATATTGAACTGTCTTATAACCTACACCAATTATTTTTCCTGGTCTGAAATTGATTCCTTTGATGTCAGACTTTGACTCATTCTCAAGAATTTTTTTTCTGTTTTTTGTCAACTTGTTAAGAAATGTGTCACGATCAATCTTTGTTACTTTTTCGTTAAATTTGCATCCCAATATCAAAAATGAATGTTCTATTCCGCGAGGTACTTTTGGAGGAATTATAGCATCTGGAAGTCTATTGAAGATGTAACTAGCATTGTTCCTAAAGGTACTAAGTATTTTTGGTAGTTTTCTGAGTTGTACCCTACCAAATGCTGCTTGTGGCTCAGTCATTCTAAAATTATATCCTACAGAAGAATCATCTTTGTAATATTCACCATGATTTCGTATTCTTCGACATTTTTCTGCAAATTCTTCGTTGTTAGTGATAATCATTCCGCCTTCTCCAAGAGTCGTGATATGTTTTGTCTCCTGGAAACTGAAGATTCCGCAATCTCCCATTGAGCCCACTATCTTTCCTTTGTATCTGGCACCCATAGCTTGTGCACAATCCTCAATGACAAAAATCCCTTTTTCTTTCATTTTCTGAATCATTTCATATTTGCAGGGGTGACCAAGTAAATGTACAGGAATAGAATATTTTATGGAATTATTTTCAAAATCATAATTCATGCAGTATGATGATTCATCAATGTCAGTAAAAAACGGCGTTGCATCACAGGCTATTACTTGTGAAGTAGTAGCTGTAAAAGTTATGCAAGGTACGGCAACTTTGTGTTTGTTTCGTACACCAGCAGCTTTTTGTGATACAAACAATGCAGTAGTGCCAGAATTTACTGCTATACCATATCGACAACCATGATACTTGGCAAATTCTTTTTCAAATTTTTGAATCTCCTCTCCTCCAAGGTACTTGTTAGTATAACCAGATAGAAAGGAGGCGTTTTTTATAGAGTTGGTAACTGCATTGATTTCTTCTTTACCAAACCTCTCTATCACGAGTACCAGCTATTTACCAATTGTATTTAATCCTTGATGGTTTGTCTCTGTATATCAATGCAATTTGTTAACACATTCCGCCCATCATCGAATCCAATGTTCTAGCCCCATCAAATATTTTTTGCTTCTTTCTCATTATAGGTGCTAATTTATCATTATATTTATCAAGTAAACGAGCTTGCTCCGCTCGTAGTTCCTGATTTGACATGTAATTAGAATGCCACATTGTGTTAGCAAACTCATCAACACTAGACCAGTCCATCTCGTCATATTCCTTTGTCCAATAAGCTGTTCCTGGATACGGTGCTAATATTGAGAATCCAACTATTTCTGGTTCAATCTCGTCTAATAATGCCTCAGTTTGTTTTATGGTTTCATATGATTCAAGTGGTATGCCAAGAAGACAGTACGTTCTTCTTCTTATTCCATGTTTTTTGGAAACTGTGAATGCTCTTCTTATCATTTCAACTGTGGTTCCTTTATTGATATGACGATGAATCTCCTCAGAACCAGATTCTAAACCCATCCAAAATTCTTCACAGTGAGCCTTTACAGCCCATTCACAAATCTCCTCATCTATTTTATCACATCGCATGTTACAACCCCATGGAACGTCTAACTTTTGTGCTACCATTTCCTTACACAAATTAATAAAGTGTGCTTTGGATGGATTAGTTTCTGCGTCATTCATCTTAAAAAATGTGATATTGAACCTATCTTTTACCTCAAGCATTTCTTGCACAACTAGCTTTGGATTTCTACCACGCACTCTTATTGGACGTTCATATTTCATTTCACCGTTTACCAAACCTGCCTTTCTCCATATTGTCCCAAATTGACCTTCAGCGCAGAAAGTACAACCAAAAGCACATCCTCGCTCTGTCATTATGGAAGTTACACGTCTGCCTTCTTCCCTTTCAGCTATGGAAATGTATCTGTTAAGATCAATAGAATCCCTATCTGGATTTGGAATGCTATCAACATCTGGAATTGGGGGGTTACTAACTATTCTATTAGAAACAGCACCATTGATTATATCTAACATAGATTGTTCACCTTCTCCCATTACAAGATAATCTGTTGAAGGTTCTTGTAAAATCTTGTGTGGTTGTAGTGATGGACCGTATCCCCCAGCAACAGTTTTTATTTTTTTATTTGCTGATTTGATCAATTTACTTAGATGTATCATATGAGAGAGTTGTGGGGTCGTTCCGGAAAATCCTACAAAATCTGAATCTACTACTTTGTTTAAAATTTCTTCATCCGAGTCAAAATAACCATCAAGAATTTGTACCTCAAGATTTCCTTTGTATCGACTCTTGATAAACGATGAAATATACATGAGATTGGTTGGTTCCCATACACTGATATAATGTGCTCTGACAAGACTTACCTTCATACTTATTAACCACATGCGTAACCGCATATAAAACTGTATGAGTGTATACAGATTACATAACAAGTCATTTTGATATCTTTCCTAAAATCATGACTATTTTTATGAAAGCATTAGGAACATAACTTTGAATAAAGATCTAGATACATCTTACCAACCACCGACCAATCATTGTTGTTTGCAACTTTATATGCATTTTCTGTTAACGTTATTCTTTTTTGTTTATCCGATAATAATTCAAATATTCCATTGAGTATTTCATCTGGAGAATTAGGATTTACTAAAAATGCTGTTTCCATGTGATGCAACATTTCTTTGTTTACATCTATATTGCTGGTTATAATTGGTGTTTTACAGTACATTGATTCAAGTAATGTAGAGCTCAAACCACCCTCAAATATAGATGGCTGTATAAGAATATCCGATCCTCGTATTAGTTCAACTGTTTTTTCTTTAGTTTGGTATCCAAGAAAATGAAGATTTGTTTTTCTTTCCGATGCCTCTTTTACTCTTTTTTCTTCTTGTCCACTACCCAATATCAACAGATGTATGTCGTCAGGTAATTTTTCAGAGATTTCTAGCACATCTAAGATTCCTTTCTCCTTGGAAAGGCGGCCAGCAAAAATTATCTGTTTTTCATATCTTCTGTCTTTTCTTGGCGATAAAGATGAAAAGTCCATTCCGTTTGATATATAGTGAACCTTGAATCCCGTCTTGGCGTAATGATCACATATTGTTTTTGACATTGCTGTCAAGGCATCAGCCCATCCAAGTGCATCTTTTTCAAAGTTTCTTGAAAGCCTACCTGCTGTTTTCCCATGCAATAGTTCAACCTGATCAGGATGAACTCCTGTCAAGGTAAGCACTTTTTTTCCTGATGCGTGTTTCATGGGGAATGCTGCAGGAAGGTTAAATGCATGCACGATGTCATGTCCCCTCTTAAGCTTAGTTTTAAAAAATGCTGAAATCATAAAGCTTGGATTCTTTAATCTTCTAATTGGCAAGGTAAAGGTATTCTCAGATGAAATAATGTCAACCTCATGTTTTTCTTTTTTTAGATAATTAGATAGTCCTTGGACATGCTGAGCTGTGCCTCCAATACCTTTCTGCGTAGGAGATATAATCAGTATTTTCAATAATCACAACATGAATTATTGTCTTTTTAAGGTCTTATGAAAAGATATGATGTAAGATTTTAAGATAAGGCCTGTGATGCTTCGTGGAACATTTGGCTTTTTGCACAGCCTGCAGCAAGTTCGTCTCCTGCCCCCCTTCGCATAATTCCTCTATACAACCCATCTTCTAGTTTAGCGCCAACTTTTGCTTCCCATTCTTCTACTGTTGTAGAATATTTCTTCTGAATTCTATCTCTATACCACTCTGGGATTACATTAAAGGCACAAAATGGAATTATTCTAAGGTCTGGTGTAACATAGTGAATATCACATCTTTGTAGTCTTTCTAGGTCTTCATTGTACTTGTCTTGGAAGTGCATCATGCCCAAGAATAGTCCTTTGACATGCCATGAACCAACAGAGCCAAATGATCTTTTCATCAAAATGTTTCCAAACATCTTTGCCAAGTCAAGGCCTGCTGGTTGCTTCTTCTTATCAACGAAACTTGAAAGTTTTCTGACAACTTCAAGCATTGTAAAGTATTTGTTCTTGCCAGATCGAATCTCTTCTGCCTTGTCTTCAAAGAGTTCTAACATTCCTTGAATATCTGCAAATTTCGTCAGCGGTACAAACTTTTTGGTTTCTTGATCTTCAAAGATGTATGTACCAGCACCACATGCAAAGTGAATTGATAACTCGTATTTTGGCTTGCTTGAAAATGCCTCTATAACATTTGTCAGCGGCATACAGCTTGGGACTGGGAACCAGTCATCTATAGTGACTTCACCATTTGTCTGCTCTTCTATTCTTTGAATGCAGTCAGGAATTGTGATTCTATATTTTTCACGTTCTTTCTTACCCATTCTTCCTGTCAATGAGACTGGTTGGAAGTTTACTGCGTGAACAACATCAAGGTTCTTTTGTGCATATCTGATTATCCCACCTAATTCGTGGTCATTTATTGATTTGATAACTGTTGGAACAAAAACTACTGTAGTTCCTGTCTTTCGTGCACTCTCCAATGCATATGGAACTTCCCAATGATTCTTCGGATTTGTTCTGGCGGTTACACCATCAAAACTTAGATAGAGGTTGTTAACGCCTGCAAGTCTTACTTCACGCATTGCTTCTGGATCCAAAGCAAATCGGATTCCGTTTGTATTCATCTGTATATGATCAACACCTTCTTCTTTCATTATTTTAATAACATCAACTATATCTTCTCGCAGCATTGGTTCCCCACCGGTAATCTGCATTGAATTTCCTGGAATTGGTCTTTCGGCGCGCAGAGTCTTCATCATTGCTCTGACTTGATCCAGTGATGGCTCATACATGTATGCGCCTTCAAGGCCCTTTTTCACATAAAAGAAACAATACCAACAAGTTAAATCACATCTGTTAGTAACAATCATGTTTGCTAGTCCACTGTGGGATAAGTGATTAGAACAAAGGCCACAGTTGTTTGGGCATGAGCATTTGTCAATCATAACGTTTGGAGCGTGCGCACCCTTTCCGTCCATCCAATAGGTACTAAACTTCTTGTACATTTCATAAGAACCAAAGTAGAGCTCCTCGCACTCTCCATGTGTTGGACAAGTCTTTGTCATGAACACCTTGCCGTCTCTTTCAAAGACCTCTGCATCCAAAATCATGTTACAGTCAGGGCATATACTTTGGGTAAATCTAATAGTAGCCTTCTTTCCTACTGTGGGTACCTTTTGGTTAGCAATCTGAATTAGCTCCATACTTACTTCCTTACACGCATTTTTCTGAGATAGTATTTAATCAATTTCCTACAAGACACCGTGGGTTTTGGGAGACATCGCATGGTCTCCTATTTTAGGTACGAGTGCTTGTTCGTAACTACCCTAGTTGACATATATACCAAAAGCGTCTCGAGTGAGAATAGATGAGTCTTTCAGACAAGACCCGCAAGGCCCTTGAAAGAATAGGCCTGACAAGTTATGAGATAAAGACGTATTCTGCACTTTTAAAAACCGGTCAGATAAACGCTTCAGATCTAAGTCAGAAATCTGGTGTGCCATACTCAAAAATATACGAAGTCCTAGGCACGTTAGAAGAAAAGGGGTGGATTGGTTCTGATGACTCTAGACCCACGCAATATTTTGCCAAGTCGCCTGCTACTGCAATAGAAACTACAAAGCAAAACCTAGAAGCAGACTTCAAAAAAAATGAGTCTATAATCATAAAAGAACTCAATCCACTTTACGAACAAAGTGGTACAAGTGAGAGACCTGACATCTGGGTTCTTTCTGGTGTTGTAAATATTGCTTCTAAAATTTTGGAGATGGTGGACTCGTGCAGAACCGAAGTAATGATAGCCATCCCAAAAGTGGCAGAAGACCTAGCAAAAGAAGCACTGCCAAAGCTTAGATTATTGCATGACAAGGGTGTTGACATCACCATATTGGTCTCTGAAGATGTGAATTCTGAGACTCTCAAATCATTATCAAGAGTAGCCAATGTAAAGATAAAGAAAGGACTCTTTGGTGGAGGCATAATATCAGACAAACGATACGTTGTCATACTGCTTGGTGAAGACCTTGGTACATCTGGCTCGGCTGAGGCAGTAGCAATTTGGGCAGATCACTCTGGTCTTGCTGGCTTTGCTCGTGAATATTTTGAATATTTATTAAAAGAATCAAAGGATGTAAAGTGAGGAAAAAAGATTAGGTATGAGTATGAAAGGAGATGAAGTTCTGTTTGTTGGTACAGCGGAAGCGGAGCATGTAGAGATGTATCTTAAGGCCATATGGCACATAAAAGAAGGTGGTGATCCTGTAAAAATAAGCACGATATCCAAGATGCTAAATGTCAGGCAGCCAAGTGTGGTCCAGATGTTAAAAAAGCTCAATGAGTCAAAACTTGTCAATTATAATAAGACTGGCGTGTCCCTTACAAAGAGTGGCGAACAGGTAGGTTCCAATATGATGCGAAATAGTAGACTGTTGGAAGTGTTAATGGATAGTGCTCTTAAGGTTGACATAGATGAGGAAATGGTCTGTGGAATAGAACATCACATGAATGAACAGTTTACTGATGCACTTTGTACTATGCTAAAGCATCCAAGAAAATGTCCACATGGACATGACATTCCACGCGGCAAATGTTGCAAAAATTGATTTTGAGATAGGTTATATCACAGTAAAAGTTTCTTAGCATCATGACATGTTTTTGTGGTTGTGAAACCTATGTTCGTGATCCTAATGGTTTCAAGATTGGATGTGTAAAATGCAATCATGGTCCACAAAACCATGAAGAAAGCTTCAAGCTAAAATCAAATCTTGGAGACAGTCAGAAACGTGGTTCTTTATCATAGTTATTCTCCAATTAGTTTGACAAGTACTTTTTTTGGTCTTCTTCCATCAAATTCACCATAGAATATCTGTTCCCAAGGTCCAAAGTCAAGCCTACCCTTTGTTATTGCCACAACAACCTCTCTACCCATTACCTGTCTTTTTAGATGAGCGTCTGCATTGTCCTCCCCTGTTTTATTGTGTTCATACTGATCTATTGGTTCATGTGGTGCAAGCTTCTCAAGCCACTTTTCGTAATCATGATGCAAACCACTTTCGTTGTCATTAATAAACACGCTAGCTGTTATGTGCATTGCATTTACTAAGCAAAGGCCCTCAGTGATACCACTTTTTTAACTATCTTTTCAACGTGCGGTGTGATGTTTACAAATCCTCTTCTAGATGAAACATTGAATGTTAGGTATTCTGTAATGAAATTCATGAACAATCAAGACGTGTTATTTTTGACAAAGATTATGTAAGTGCAGGCTCAGAACTCAAGATCCTTCTCATCAAATCAAAGGGATTTGGTCATCAACGCCTGCAACCCCTAAATTCATTTTGTTCCTAATTGAGTCTTTCAAAAAGCTTGATAAAAGGCAAAGAGCAATTTAGCTGACATGGTTACAATAGATGCGGCGTGCTCACTTGAGAGTTTCAGGAAGTTTGTTATCCTTAGTACCTGTAATTCTTTCGTTCCAGAAAGCTACTATGAGGATTATGAAGTGTTCCCAGAACGTGAAGAAAGCCCCGGTCTTATTTATGTAGAAGCTGCAGACAAAGTAACTCTAAAAAAAATTCGTGATATGACCTTTGTCAATGCAAAGGACGTTTTAGGCATAATCTATTCCTCAAAGAGTGGAAACACTAATCTAAAATGGCGACAAATTAGGCGAAATAGTGGAAAGGTCACTGGTGAAGCCTCAACAAATACACTTGTAAATCTTACAGAGGCTGGAGTTATAACACAAGAATGGGTTCAAAACTACCTAAGAAAAAAGGCCAAGACTAGTGAATTAACAAACTAATTCTCTTTTCTTTTTTATTGTTGCTATTATAATGTAGGGTAAGAAAAATGATCACAAAAACAATAGATGAAAGTTCTATTTCTTTGATACCTGAAGAACCAGATGACCTCTTTGCCCTCCGAAGAATAATAAAAAATGGTGATAGACTTACTGGGGATACTACACGTGCTATAAGACAGGAAAAGGACTATGCCAGACCAGACAGAGGTGAACGAATAAAAATAAGAGTTGCGTTGAATGTTGAAAAGATCTCAATTGATGATGTGGTTGACAGATTAAAAGTTCATGGAACAATAATAGAATCTGACAGCGAATCTGTGCAAAAGGGTTCTCATCATTCTCTGATACTCAAAATAGGCGAAGCTGTTACCTTGACAAAAAAGAGCTGGACTGATCTTGAAAAAAAACTGATCTCTAACAAAAAGGAATATTCGGGATTCTTATTAGTTGCTATAGACACTGGTGACTGTGGTATAGGAAGACTGAGTGGCACGCACCTCAAATTAATGTCAAATATGTACTCTGGCTCAAGTGGAAAAAGATACAAGACCAAATTCAATATTGAAACATTTTTTGAGGATGTTGAAAGTGCCATCTCCTCTTCTGTACAGGAAGGTGATACCATTGTCATATTTGGGCCAGGTGAGACTAGAAAGAGGTTTGGAAACTATCTATCTCAAGGGTCCATTGGTAAAAAACACAAAGTGAATGTTGTGGAAGGAATAGATTCTGGTGGAGAAGATGGGATTTACACCTTCATAAAATCTGAAGCCATGAAACAGGCAATGGCAAAAAGTAAACTTGCAAAAGTGTCAGGAATCATTGATGAAATAATGCTAAGAGTAAACAAAAAGAGCAATAAATTCACTATGGGTTTTGATGAAACTGTGAAAGCAAATAACGCAGGAGCTGTAGAATCACTTGTCTTTTCTGATAAAGTTTTTGAGAAGCAAGATGAAGACGTGGTTATAGGATTTTTGAACGAGGCTGAAAATAAAGGAGTAAAAATATTTTCAGTTGATTCCACAACAGATGTAGGATTAAGAGTTTCATCTCTTGGTGGAATTGTTTCACTTTTGAGATTTGTTCCTAGTTGATCCTATTAACCATTCTAAATATGATTTGTTGATAGAATTTACTTTAAACTCTATAATTTCAGGAACATGATAAGGGTGTAATTTTTGTATCTCTTTTTTTAGTGACGCTTTTGTCTTATTTGTTGTCTTAAAAAGTGCCAAAAATTCTTGAGTTTTTTCAAGTTTTCCTTGCCAAGTATAGATGGAATGGATTTTTGTAAAATTAACACATGCCGCAAGTTGTTTTTTAACCACTACATTTGCAATTTTGAGAACAGATTTTTTGTCTGGATATGTTGAAATTATTACTACTGGATCCATAGCAACCGATAAATTTACCCTGATTAAAAAGAGTATCAATTACTTTGGCGTTTGATTTTTTGACACAGAACTCTATCTTCTATGTTCTGATTGCGTGGATTGTAGTAGTTGTACTAGCCAAGGCCTCTAAACTTGACAAACATGGCTTTGAGATAAAACCATACAGCCTAACCTACAAAAATTACAATGTACAGCTTGTTCTAACTAGACTTTTAGGTAGAACCGAGAAGGCCACAAGAATATTCTCAAATGTAAGCGTCGTTGCGGGGTTTATAATGATGGGTTTTGCCTTTTGGTTTCTGATCTCTAATTTATTCAATTTCTTTGTCAAACCAGAATCCTTTTCAGAACTAACAGTCCTAATACCAGGAGTCACAATCCAGTCTAGTGCAAACATTGCATATTTTTTGCTGACTGTTCCAATTGTTCTTGTTATACATGAGGGAGCCCATGGAATTGTTGCAACTTTAGAAAAAATAAAGATCAAGACAGGAGGATTTGCGGTGTTTATAGCACTATTTGCTGGATTTGTAGAACCAGATGAGGAAGAGTTTGCTAAAGCAAAAAAGATTTCAAGGCTCAGGGTAATAGGTGCAGGAGCAACATCAAATGTTCTCTTTTCGTTTCTTATAGCGGGTTTACTTATCTTCAATCCTACTTTTGCACTTTTAATGCCAGAACCTATTCGCGGTGTGTTTTATGATGAACCATTGGGTGTTCCAATACTTTCTGTAACAGAAGGATCTGGTGCAGCTGCAGCTGGACTCCTTAAAGGAGATATAATTACTGCAATTAACGGTATAGTTATTGCCCAGCCGCATGATTTTGAGAAAGCAAAGCTAACTCCTGGCGAGACAGCTATGGTATCAATAATCAGAGATGGAGAAACTTTGCAGATTTCTGTTGTAACTAAACCCTCACAGGAAGACCCACAAAGAGGACTGCTTGGAATTACAAGAGCAGCGTTTCCTTCTTACCAGCCTGTGGTACCCTACTACATACCATGGAGCCCTGAGGTGTTCATGTTTTTGCTTTGGCTTTGGATGCTCTCATTTTTCATTGGCATATTCAACATGCTTCCTCTTCCTATACTTGATGGAGGCAAATTCATCCATAGTATAATTGAGAAAAAGATCTCTGATAGTGCACTAAAGGGTGCTATGTGGTCCATTTACTCCTTTACATTTGCCTTATTTGCACTAAACATTGCCTTTTCCGTAGTAAAGTCTGGCTTTATTACTATTTGAGGTTACAAGTAAGGATGTTCAAAAAATTATATATGGTTAAATTTGGGCATAAAAAAAAGCCCTTATGAAATGCGATAGATGCAACGATGTAGCTGCATATTCCAGAAAATATTCTGCGGAGAACCTCTGTTCTGCGTGCTTTTCAAATTCCATATTACAAAAAACATCTAGAACCATTTCAAAATACAATATGATAAAAAACAGTGATCTTGTAGGAGTAGCAGTTTCAGGTGGGAAAGACTCACTTTCGCTTTTACATGTTCTTAAAAAAATGTCAGAATCACACAACTTTAAACTAAGAGCAATAACTGTAGATGAGGGTATTCCAGATTATAGAAACGAGGCACTCAAAATTGTAAAGGATTTTTGCAGCAAGCTTGGGGTAGAACACAGAGTGTATTCATACAAAGAGCTTTTTGATGTAACATTACAAGAATCACTTGAGCTTAGAGAGAGTGAAAAAACATCTTCATGCTCCATCTGCGGAACACTCAGAAGAAGAGCAATTGATTTTGGTGCAAAAGACTTGGATGTGGATGTAACAGCAACAGGTCACAACCTAGATGATGTTCTTCAGACTTTTATTATCAATCTATTATCAGGCGACACAAACAAGATAGGGTGGATGAATCCCGATACATCATCAAACAAAACCAGAAAGGTAAAGCCTTTTTGTGAAATTTATGAAAACGAAATTGCGTTTTACGCCTTTACAAACGAAATTCCCTTCCAGTCAGAACAATGTCCACATATGAATGAGGGAATAAGAACCGAGATCCGTGAATTTTTAAATTCATTGGAAAACAAACATAGTGGAATCAAAAATAGCATGTATAGATCTGTCATGAGGATCTCAAACATGGCCAAAGACACAAACTACAAGCAAAGAAGAGTTTGCCCAAAATGCGGTAATGAATGTACGGGAGAAATATGCGCTGTGTGTAATATGCTTGTAAATCTAAAGCAAGCCAGAACCTAATGCAAATATAAGATTTCGTGGTAAGATAAACTGGTAGTAGGGAGGATCGGGGCGCCAGCCGTGCCCCAAATCTGAAACCGGCTACATGCAGAGATCAGTAACTGCTGGGTAAATCTCTAGATGGATAGTACTCGCTTGACTTGCGGAAATGAAATCACGCCGAAGCGGGTGGATACAGGACTGGGGCTGTCCGAAGGGACAGTCCCCAAGACCGAACTGCTGAAAGGGATGAGGTCCGGGAGGGAGCAATCCTAAGGCGGAGTATCCACGCTGCGTCGTCTACGTGGCGGATCTTGCTTGACTTGAGATGGGGCTATCTGCCTAGATTGGAACTGGCAGAGCTACTACTAAATATTCCGTAAGAAGTTTTGAAAACATGGATGATCTAGTTTTTTCTGGGCATATAAAGGGCTATGATGATTTCAAAAAACAGATTACACCTTCAGTCAGACCGCTCTTAGATTCGCTAAGAGATTATTGTTTTTCTTTTGGAAAAAACGTGGTGGAGGATGTACGTATGCATAGAATAGTTTTTTGCAAATCGATGACTTTTAGATTCTTTGCAGACATGGAACCACGGCAAGATTCAATCTTGATAAAAATAAGAAGGGATAGAAAAGAACCTCAAAAAGAAGTTGAGATAAAACCTGGTCAAAACCTTGATGAATTAAAAAAACTGCTTTTAGATGCATATAATACAATACACTAGTACAAGATATCGAATTTTGAAAACTCTTCCTTGTACTGTTCGGTTATAATTTCTACATCATCCACTACAGCATTTGCAGGTCCCGCGTGGCACCACTCTACTACTTCACTTACGTCCATATCATTTCCTTCAAGTACTGCCTCAACTCGTCCATCATGTAGATTTTTCACCCATCCTGTAACATTTTTCTTTTCTGCCATTACTTTAGTTGTTTGACGGAAAAAAACTCCCTGAACTCTTCCTTTTATAAAAAGATGAATACGTTGTTTTGCCACATTGAAGTTTTTTATTTACTATTAATTAGTCTTAAGTAAGGATTATTTTTTAAAGTTATCGGCTTGCCTTTCCTTGATTCTTGCACGACCAGTCTTTCTTGCAGCTATGCTACCTACTTTTCGTCCTGGTGGCGCGTTCCTTGAAACAGTTGAGCTTTTGCCAACATGCTGATGTCTTCCACCGCCATGTGGGTGTACATATGCAGCCATCGCAACTCCCCTAACAATTGGATATTTCTGTCCCTTAGATTGTTTTCTGCGCCACGCAACACCAGCTCGCATAAGTGGTCTATCGCCTACACCACCACCAGCAAGAATTCCAATCATGGCTCTATTCTGTGGATTAAGGGTAGTGAATTTTCCTGATGGGAGTTTTATTGTAACACCTTCCGAACTGTGGGAAAAAACTGTGGCATATGTTCCTGCCGACTTTACTATAGTCCCACCATCACCAAAGTATTTTTCTACATTACTTACAATTGTTCCATCCGGAATGTTTTGAACGCTTATTACGTTTCCTGGAGAAATTTCAGACTTTAGTCCAAACTGCACCTTTGATCCAATCTTGGTGCCAAGAATTGCCGGAAAAAATGAGGTAGAACCATCATCAAATCTAACTTTTGCAAGAGGTGCATCACGGCCGGTTTCATGAACCAGATCTATAACATGGCCCTCTCGTTGTTCTGAAAGTCCAAATCTTGGATACTTTGCAGGAAGTAACTTACCAGTAGATGCTGCACGAAATTGCATTCCTCCTCGTCCACGTCTTCTAACTAGCGGTCTTTTACCCAAAAGCAGAAAACCTCTGTCTCATGTAAATTTTAAGCTTTGGATCATTGTATGTAATAGATGAAAGCCAACAAAGGTATAAAAATTAGTTTAGGGGTGTTTACTCTATGAGCCAGAATACTCTTTCCCTTAAAGTACTTGAAGCATATACTCGTGATGTTGGTAGAGGTGTTGCACGTATTGATTATGATTCTATGGACTCACTTAGTGCATCAACTGGTGATGTCATAGAAATTAAAGGAAAGAGAAGAACTGTTGCAAAATGTCTCCCCCTTTATCCGTCCGATGAGGGAAAGGGAATTATTCGAGTTGACGGACTTGTACGAAACAACGCAGGAATAGCAATAGGTGATACGGTTGCGGTACGAAAGATAAAGGCAGTTGCTGCAGAAAAGGTTGTAGTAGCACCACTTGAAGCTATTCCTCCAATAGATGAAAGATATCTAGCAGACGCATTAGAAAGTGTTCCCCTGATCAAAGGCGACAATGTAATGGTCCCCTACTTTGGTGGAAGATTGACTTTCCAAGTAATTGGTGTTACACCTGCGGCAGATGCAGTTCTTGTGACTCAAAAAACGGTATTTCATATCGCTGAAAAAGGAGAGACTCTTCGTGGAGTTCCACAGGTAACCTATGAAGATATTGGCGGTTTAACTGATGAAATTAAAAAAGTTCGTGAGATGATTGAGCTTCCTTTAAGACATCCGGAGATTTTTGAAAAACTTGGAATTGAAGCTCCAAAAGGAGTATTACTTTATGGACCACCTGGTACTGGTAAGACACTTTTAGCAAAAGCAGTTGCAAATGAAAGTAATGCGCACTTTATCAGCATCTCTGGTCCTGAAATCATGAGCAAATTCTATGGAGAAAGCGAAGCAAGACTAAGAGAAATTTTCAAGGAGGCAAGAGAAAAATCCCCTTCTATCATTTTCATTGATGAAATCGATTCAATAGCTCCAAAGAGGGAGGAGGTAACAGGTGAGGTTGAAAGAAGGGTTGTGTCCCAGATGCTTTCACTTATGGATGGTTTAGAGGCAAGAGGCAAGGTAATTGTCATAGCTGCTACAAACAGACCAAACGCATTAGATCCAGCCCTTAGAAGACCGGGAAGATTTGACAGGGAAATCGAGATTAGAGTACCAGACAAAAAGGGAAGAAAGGACATTCTTATGATACACACAAGAAACATGCCACTGACTGAAGATGTGAACTTGGAAAAAATTGCTGCAATCAGCCATGGCTATGTAGGTGCAGACTTGGAATATCTTTGCAAAGAGGCTGCTATGAAGTGTTTAAGAAGACTCTTACCAGAGCTTAATCTTGAAGATGAAAAACTTCCGCCTGAAACTCTAGATAAGCTTATTGTAAATGGGGATGATTATCAAAATGCACTAAGGGAAATCACGCCGTCTGGAATGCGTGAAGTCTTCATTGAAAACCCCGATGTAAGCTGGGACGAAGTAGGTGGACTAGAAAATGTAAAGCGTGAACTACAAGAGGCCGTAGAATGGCCAATGAAATATCCCACACTTTACTCTAAGCTTGGTCATAGAATGCCGCGAGGAATTTTGCTTCACGGCCCAAGTGGAACTGGAAAGACACTCTTAGCAAAAGCAGTGGCAACAGAAAGTGAAGCTAACTTCATTACAGTAAGGGGACCCGAGCTCTTATCAAAATGGGTTGGTGAATCAGAGCGTGGTGTAAGAGAAATATTTAGAAGAGCAAGACAGGCTTCGCCATGTGTGATATTCTTTGATGAGATAGATTCGATTGCTCCTGTTAGAGGCGTAGGCGGAGAAACAGCAGTTACTGAAAGAGTTGTAAGTCAGCTCTTGACTGAGCTTGATGGTATAGAAACTCTACACGGAGTAGTGGTTCTTGCTGCAACAAACAGGGCCGATATGATTGATACAGCTCTACTCAGACCAGGAAGGTTTGACAAGATAATACTTGTACCCATGCCAGATAAGGAAAGTAGAAAGAAGATACTAGAGATAAGCACAAAGGAGATTCCTATTGATAAAGAGCTCAAAAATGAAGCTGGTAAGAATCTAGATTATGAAGACCTAGAAAAGATCTCAGAAAGTACAGATGGTCAAAGCGGGGCGGACGTAGCC
>CAYZOW010000006.1:0-55367 GCA_964480245.1 uncultured Nitrosopumilaceae archaeon
GACTACACCACAGGAGCTTGCTAAAAGCCATAAAGAAATCGCAATTTAAAGCAATACTATACCATGAAAAATAGTAAATTAAGTACCAACACATACCTCTTGTCATTGCAGCGAAGCTTACAACTCTTTGAGGAATCCATAAAATCCGAAGTGACAAAAAAAGGATACAAGAAAAGACTGGAGAATTTTCTGAGGTTTACCAAAATAAAAGACTACGATTCCATGGCAAAAACCGATCCCAAAATCCTGCAGCAACTCGTAGAAAATTATGTTATACAGCTAAAGCAAAAACACAGGCTTGGAGCCTTGCGGGCAAGCTCTTTTAACATGTATCTTGCACCACTTGAGCTCTTCTGCAGCCAAAATGATATTGTTCTTAACTTCAAGAAAGTCAAAAAAATGTTTCCTCCACGGCAAAAGCTGACAGGCGAGGAGCCCTTTACCACCCAGGATGTATCCAGGATGCTAAAAAACTGCAATGCAAGGTGGAGGGCTATAGTTCACTTTCTTGCATCAACGGGGGTCAGGCCGGGTGCGATCTTTGATCTGAGACTAGGAGACACCAAGGAGATTGGTGATTGTTCCATGGCAGCCACGATCTATGCCGGCGACCCTCAAGAGTACTGGGTCTTTCTTACACCAGAGGCCACCAAGGCTCTCAAAGAATACCTGGACAAAAGACAGTTTGATGGTGAAAAACTGGGACCAGACTCGCCAGTCTTTCGTAATCACTACAGAGAAGCAATGGCCTGGCATAACGTGGCAAAAATATCACCTAGCACCTTCTATACTACTCTGGCAAAGATACAGGAGAAAGCCGGAATCAGAAAGAGGATGACACTGACAAAGGCAAGACATGACAAGAGGATAGTTTACGGCTTCCGCAAGAGATACAACACTATCCTCAAGTTAAACAAGGAGGTCAACTCAAACATTGCCGAAAAACTTATGGGGCACAAAAATGGCCTTGATGGGGTTTACCTGACTCCAACCAGAGAAGAGTGCTTTGCAGAATTTCAAAGAGCAATGACTGGCCTTACCATAGATGATTCTGAAAGACTAAGGGCAAGAAATGAAAAGCTGGAGGACGAGAAGAAGAGCCTCGAGGATAAAGAGCTCCAAGTCTCCCTGCTCAAAAACGAACTGGAAAGGTTATCAAGGCAAGTCAAGGAAAGGCAAGGCAGGGGGCAGGAGCTAAGTACACTCAAAGTAACCGTAGCAAGGCTGGCAAATATTGCCACGAGGCAGGAAAGGAAGCTTGAGGAAGTCTCGGCATTTGTCCATGGGTTTCAGGCCTTCTCTGGGATAAGTGACAAAGCTCCAAGGAGCTTATCACAATAATATCAAATACGATTATAGCTTCGGAGCTGTAGGCATGATTATTTTTTTTACGCCTAGCACTAAAAGGCTCGGCAGGATCATCAACTTTTTGGAAATCGAATTTGGACTTTGAGCTAGACTGAAAGGACTAGCTTTGATTAACATTCATTCCTAAAAAAAATCATTTCGTGTTAGTCATACACCCCACCGAGGCACAAAAGATTTTTTCAATTCTAATGTTCCGAAATGAATTTAACGATTTTACCATGGTCTTTGAGATTACAAATAGCTAAAAAGGAAATCTGATAACGATGGTAAGCTCACTTCGTAGAAACTGAAGCTCGGCTTTGTTTGAAGAGTATTTGGGATTGGTGGACTGCTCGGAGGCCAATGTGGTATATCTTAGGCACAAATTGCAAAGTTATAGTATAATACTAGATAATCTGTTGGAGAGACTTTCAAAAAAATCCAATATAGTAGGGTAGAGAGAAAGATCAAAAAGATCAAAAAATCCTAGTTTTTAATTTACAATCAATGAATACACACTCAATAGCAATTGCAACTGCGATGGCATAGCTACGTATTACAAAAAGAAATACAGGTTTGTGAGCATAGAATAGCTTCTATTGTAAAAGCGTGTGAAGGTCTTGCGCAGTAATGATTCCGGCTAGCCTGCCATAGCAAGCAGTGAGTTTCATATATTATGCACTGTCTTGTCGGGCCTTTTTTCTGTAATACCTTCTGAGATCCCAATCTATAATTATTCCTAGTATTTTTCTTCCGTCTAGGCTACGGACAAGAACACACTGGTATTGCTCTAGGTATTCTTCTACTATCTCTATAGGAGTATTGTAATCAACTGTAAATATTGATTCCTTTGCATCGGTGACTTTTTTGGTACGCCAATCTGGACTCATCATATGAGTTCTAAGGGATCTTTCAGTAAGAAGACCTACAGCGACATTATTTTCATCAAAAATAGGAAGTTGACTTATTGATTTGTTTTCGTCAAATCGCTTGTTTGCGATAGCAAGAGAATCTGTTGACTTTATTTTAATTAGTGGTTTATTACAAATCTCACCTGCTTTGCCTTTTAAAGCTGATGAACTTTTATGTTCAAGTCTGCTTAGAGTATCTAACAACTTTTGCATCGTAGAGTAACTAGGATTTTTATTCTTACCACGTTCTATCTGGTTAATCGATGCCGCACTAATTCCTGATTCTTTTGCTAATTGGTATTGTGTGATGCCTAATTCCTTACGTCTTTTTTTTATTTTGTCAATCGTTGGAAGAAGCATCAATAGACATTATGAGCCACAGAATGTTATAAGAGTTTGCTAATGTCGCAATAGTATGGTATTATTAGCTATATTGCAATTAGTAACATACGCGTTATATATTTGGGCCTCCTTAAATAGCGTATGAGATGTAATAAACAAATACAGACCTCACAATCTGTACCAAAAATAGTAGAAACACAAACAGTTTCTACTGAATGCAATCCAAAAAGATTTTTTGTAAAATATACCAACTTGGTAGACCTATTAGGAAACGAAGGAAAATGGTATGAAGCCGAAAAAGAAGACTGCATGCTTCCCTTGGAATGCATCAAGTGTCGTCAAGTGTTTTTGATGCGAAAAGATGAGCCCATTTGCATTTCCTGTAAACCTGAGGAGGGTGAGACTGTATGAGTGATGAGAACAAATCCAATGGATTGGCATCAAAAAACAAACTCCTAAACGATCCTGTGGCTTTATGCAGTAAGGCAAACACGCTTGTAAGTAAAGGAAAACTACAGGAAGCATTATCCTGTTACAACAAGGTCCTTGAAATTGACCCAAAGAACGTTGAAGCCATACTAAAGAAGGGCCTTGCACTGGGAAATCTCGGAAAACACAGCGAGGCAATATCTTGCTTTGATATAGTGTTGGAACTTGATTCAAACAACTCGGATGCGATGTTCTACAAGGGAGAGGGATTGCACAATCTTGGAAAATACCCAGAATCCATAGCGTGCTTTGACAGATGCCTCGAATTCAACCCCGTTGATACATCAGCATTAAAGGAAAAAGGAAAATCGCTTAGTAAGCTAGGAAAAGATGAGCAAGCAATGTTTTGTTTTGAGAGAACGCTTGAGGCAAACCCAAAGGATTCAGAAGCTCTCCTCTTGAGGAACACTACCATAGACATGATCGGAAAGCATCTCAGGATGTATGGTTAGAAATGGAAGCCAAAATCGCAGAAACTAAAGAGGCACATGTAGAATGAGTCAGATTCTAGTTAAAGAAAAGAAAAAATTTCTAACGTTTGAAGAACTTTGTAAAGAATGGTCACTGGCAATAAGTCATGCTGGTGGAATCACTAAGGTTCAAGTACAGCCAAAAGAGGGGCTTGATTTAAAATTTTATTATTCTTGCATAGTTGGTGAGGCGTATGGATTCGATAATGGTTACATGATAACACGACATCATGGTTATTGTGGCGAGTGTGAGAAGTTTGGCAATATGTTTTATCGGATGGTTATTAGAAACTCACAGATTATAACACATTATGCATTGGAAAGGATGTTTGAGATAGAAAAAACTAGATTTGTAAGTCACTTCAATGCGGTGCATGTTAAATGAAAAGATATGCAACCAAAAAAGACGTTGATATGTGGTATAAAGCCAACGAGTTATCCAACAATCAACAAAGACCACCAGAAATTGTTTATTCACAAAAGAAAACTCCATGCCCTAAATGCGGAGAATATAAAATAGTGATAGTATTTTTCAAATATGATAATATAAATGAGATAATTCAGCTCGCAGATAGAAAGAAGATACAATTAATCCCAAGTGAAAAGAAGAATGAGTCTCAGATGTGGTTATGTAAGAATTGTTATGATGTTGGTGAAGTCTGTATTTTATGATTTGTTGGCAACATCATCAGAATTTTGGCTGTGATCAAAGTTATTTACCAGTTGTAATGAAGTCTATCTAGTGACATACAAAGAAGCACACGACCTTTACAAGAAAAAACATGGTGGACATGTCAAATCTTCGTACATCGCTGATGTTTTAAACTCACATGGTAAAACTAAGGGAAAAGCACCTACTAGAAAAGGGAGTTACAAGTATCCTTGTCCTGCAAAGGTGCGATCAAATCTAGAAAGGGTTCTAAAAGAGCTAAAAATGCTCTAAAACATACATACTTCCAAGGGTAAAAAAGATACTTCCAATAGCCTTAAAACATACTTCCATGCATCCCAATCAATGTCTCATGCCTCGCTAGACGATACTGAGATGGATTCTGTAAGTTATGACTTTGTGGCAATAAGGGGCATCCAGGCAGGCCGTGAATTTTACGTTGCAATGTGTCCAATGAAGACAATTCCAAAACTTTTCATTTTCAACGACGAGGAATTACCACCTGAGCTTAGAGCACAAAGAACCCTAAACAAAGCTCGCATTCCACAGATAGCAGATTACATTATCAATAATCCAAAAGAATATCTCTTTTCATCGCTGACTGCCTCAGTTGACGGTAAGATGAAATTTGCTCCATTTCAATCTGAAGGAACAAGTGGTAAAGTTGGAAAATTGTACATCTCCATGTCTTCAAGACTTTTGATCAATGATGGTCAACACAGACGTGCTGCAATTGAAGAAGCACTAAAAGAAAGACCAGATCTTGGTAATGAAACAATATCTGTTGTGTTTTTTCAGGACCGTGGTCTTAAGCGTAGTCAACAAATGTTTTCAGATCTAAACAAACATGCAATGAAACCAACAAGATCCTTAGGAATTTTATATGATCAGCGTGACAAGTTTTCACAGTTTATTGTACAATTATCTTACACCGTATCTATATTCAGAGGAAGAACCGAGCTTGAAAAAACTTCAATATCAAACAGATCAACCAAGTTCTTTACACTAAATGGCATTAGTCAAGCTACTAAAGCATTATTAAAATCACATGAACTCACTGAAGAATCAAAAAAACTTGCTATTGAATTTTGGGAAGAAGTTTGTAAAAACATTCCGGAATGGATACTACTTGTAGAAAAAAAAGTAGTACCAAGTGAGTTAAGAAAAGAGTATGTTCATGCTCATACTAACATTCATCATGCTTTGGGTGTAGCTGGAAATGTTTTGATAAATCAATATCCTACGGATTGGAAAAAGAAACTTCAAGGACTACGAAAAATAGATTGGCTACGCTCAAACAAAGCCCTTTGGGAAGGTCGAATAATGATTGGTGGAATCATGTCAAAAACACGTTATGCAGTAGAATTGGCTGCTAATGTCTTTTTGAAGGCCTGTGGGGTAAGTCTGACGCCTGAAAGAGAGATGATTGAGAAGAAAAATGAGAGAGGAAAACGATGAGTCAAGAGTCAATCTTCTCGGCAAGGACTCTAAAAGACATTCATGCAGAGATAAAGTCGGTCTATTTAGCCGACAATAGGCCATGGATCATAGGGTTTAGCGGGGGAAAGGATTCTACTGCTGTTGTTCAGCTTGTCTGGAACGCAATTTCTGAACTTCCATCAGATAAAAGACAGAAAAAAATTTTTGTCATTTCATCAGACACTCTGGTTGAGACTCCAGTAATTGTAAATCAAATAACTGGCACCCTAGAAAAAATTGAAAAGAAGGCAAAAGAAGTTGGATTACTAATATCAACAAACCTGATTCGGCCTGTACTAGAAGACAGATTTTGGGTCAACCTACTTGGACGAGGATATCCAGCGCCATCCTCAAAATTTAGATGGTGTACTGATCGATTAAAGATCAACAACGCTGACAGATTCATAAATGAAAAAGTATCTCAATATGGAGAAGCTATCGTAGTTTTAGGAACCAGAAAAAGCGAGAGTATGTCACGACAACAGCTGATGAATCTTTATGAAATAAAGGGAAGTTTACTTTCGCATCACTCCAAATTTCCACAAACCTATGTTTATACACCAATCAAAGATTTTATCACCGATGATGTATGGAATTATTTGCTTCAAAATCAATCTCCATGGGGAAATAATAATCGTGATCTGGTAGCACTGTACAAATCTGCCCAGTCTGGAGAGTGTCCCCTTGTTGTTGACACAAGCACACCATCTTGTGGAAATAGTAGATTTGGGTGTTGGGTCTGTACTGTTGTAGAAAAAGACAAGTCGATGGAAAATTTGATTGATTCAGGTGAAGAGTGGATGGAACCTTTGCTTGAATTGCGTGAAATTCTAAAAGAGACACAAGATCCTGAAGTAAAAAAGAAGGTTCGAGAACTAAAAAGACGACAGGGATTTATCTCCTTTAAGAGCGATGGTAGTGGCAATATCACTCGTGGCCCCTATACAATGGAGTTTTGCCAGGATTTTCTTCGTAAATTACTACGTACACAGCTCAAAATTCAAAAAAATGGGCCTGAACCTAACGCTGAGCTAATCTCCCAAGAGGAATTAATTGAGATTCAAAGAATTTGGAGAATGGAAAGAGGAGACTGGAAAAATTCTGTTCATACAATCTATGAAGAAGAAACTGGATCTAAACTACCAGAATCGCAAGAGGATCTGGGAATGTTTGGTCAGGTGGAGCAAGAATTGTTACAACAAGTATCTATTAAACACAAGATTCCATCAATGCTTGTTAGTAAGCTTTTACAAGTTGAATTAGAGTCGCAGGGAATGAGTAGACATTCAGCTGTGTACGGTAAGATAAACAAAATTATTTCAGAAGAATGGCGTGATGAAAAAGAAATTTTAGAAGAGCACCAACAAAGAGAGGACGAAAAGGTGCGATATGAGTAATGCAGCTAACTAAAATTGTTTTAGAAAATTATGGAGTTTTCAGAGATAGAAACATCTTTGATTTTACAACCTCAAAAGATAAATCCATAACACTTTTTGGTGGAAAAAATGGTGCAGGAAAGACTACCATTTTTGAAGCGATAATGTTATGTCTTTATGGTAATGATTATTCTGAAATGAAATTCTCTAAAAGAGAATATGAACAATTTTTAGCAAGAAAGATTCACAAATTTGTTGGAACAATAGTTCCAAGCTATTTTGCTTCAATTGCAGTAGAGTTTCAATTTTTTCACCAAGGAAAAGTTGATCTTTATTCAGTAAATCGTAGGTGGCAGGAATCTGATGGAAAGATAACCGAAGAGCTAATCATTAGAAAAAATAACAAAGAACTGGATTCAATAGAAGAGTCTAACTGGCAGGCATTTATTAAAGAACTAATTCCGCCGGGGGTCTCACGACTTTTCTTTTTTGACGGTGAAAAGATTCAAGATTTGGCAGAAAAAGACGCAGGAAACGTGCAGATCAAGGCATCATTTGACTCTCTGCTTGGTCTAGATATTGTAGAACAGCTTGAATCAGACCTTAAAATTCATGCACTAAGAAGAACAAAAGGAAAGATGTCTGAAGTTGAAGAAAAACTAGCTGCATATGAAACAGAAAAAATAGCAGTGGAACAAAACATATCATCTCTTGAGGAAAAACATGCAGCATTACAAACTGAAATAGATCAAATCAACGCAAACATCCAAGTCCTTGAAGACAAGATATCAAAACTGGGTGGTGGGTTTGCTTCACAAAGAACTAAGCTTAAAGAAAAAAAGGAAATTTTACAAAGTGAGCTTACAGAGTTAGAAGAAAATATTAGAACATTATGTAACGGATTGCTCCCTTTTTGTACAATTCCAAAGCAGCGCACTCTGCTTAAAAAGCAATTATTGGAAGATCAAGAAATTCTCAAAAAGCAATTTGAAAAAGAAATTGTAGAAAAGAATTTTGCTGAAATAAAAAAGGAAATCTCTTCGAAAAAATTCTGGTCTGGCTTTAAAGTTGGAACAACACTTCAAAATAAAATACATGATAAACTGGTTCAAGTTTTGGATGAAAGACTAGGATCAAAAAATTATTCAAACTCTCACGGTGTAATTAATTTCTCAACTTTAGAAACTAGTAAGATCATTAATCAGCTTGATGAAATTGAAAATGTTATTCCACGAAATCTAGAGGAATTAACTGTAAGGTTTGATAAAATTACAGATCAACTACAAAAGACAGAGACTGCACTTGAAAATGCGCCATCAGATGACGTTATAGGACCACTTGTCACGGAGCTGAATTCGTACAACCAAAAATTAGGTGGACTAAAGAATGAAATGGAGCATATTGAGCAAGTTCTAGCCACAGAACATTCCCATGTAGGCGTAATTAATCTAGGAATTAGGAAATATCTAGATGAACAAGCCAAGAATGAGAAGCTTGGGAAGAATCTGAAACTTTCTATTAAAATTCAAAATCTTCTAGAAGATTATGCTCTACAATTAAAGGTAAAAAAGCTACGCTTGCTAGAAGAATATCTTTTAGCATCACTTGGCATGTTACTGCACAAAGAAAATTTCATTGAAAAAGTAAAGATAGACCAAGAAACTTTTGCGATAACACTGTATAAGAAAAATGGTGACATTATTCCAAAAGACATTCTCTCAAAAGGTGAAAAACAGATGTTTGCGATTGCAGTTTTATGGGCGTTGGCAAAGACATCAGGTAAACCATTGCCATTTATTATAGACACACCACTTGCTAGACTAGACAGTGAACATAGAGAAAATCTTGTAACAAAATTCTTCCCAGTTGCAGGACATCAGGTGCTGATATTTTCTACTGACACAGAAATTGATCAAAAATATTTTGTTGAATTATCACCATACATTTCAAAAGCATACCATCTTGTTTTTGATTCACAAGATGGTATGACAAAAATAACTGAAGGATACTTCTGGAACAAAAAGGAGGCAAGAGAAATTGCACTTCAATAGAGTTAAGGTAAGTAGTCGCACTCAAGGATTATTGTCTATTTTAAAGACAAGAACAGGTCTTACTCCAAACATTACATCTAGATTTGCAATTTGTTTATCCTTAAGGGAGCCAAGCATCCCAAATGCTGATGAATTTGATGAAAAAGGAATGGAATTACATCCAGCTATATTGTTTGGTGAGTATGAAAGGTTCTTTTTAGCTTTGATGTTAGATAGGCTGCACAGAGACAAACTAGATCCGCAAGTTTACCTACATAGGCAACTTCGCGCTCATTTGAATAGAGGTGTATATTCACTCTTTCCAAGGATTCACGATTTATCTGATTTTTACGAGTTAGTAAGGTCGGAGAGACAGGCATGAAGAATAACAATAGAATGAATCCAAAAGGGTCCTAATTCGTGTTAATTAAGAAGGCAATAATCGAAAACTTTAGGCAATTCGGCGGAAGACAAGAGATGAATTTTTCCATCGACCCCAAACGAAATATAAATATTGTTTTAGGAAAAAACGGTATTGGTAAGACGGTTTTATTTAATGCGATGAAATGGTGTTTATTTGGTACAAAAAATGAACAAGAAGACTATACGCATGACACCTTGCCAGAACCTAACCTATCATTATCAAAGAATCAAGATAACGTACAAGAGACGAATATTAGAGTGAAAATGAAAATTCTCCTAAACAATAAAGAGTATACTGTAGAAAGAAATGTTTTATGTGTAAATGAAGACGGTGAAATGCATGTTAATTTTAGAAAAGAAAAACTCCTCATTTCTCCACAAGGTTTAGTCTTACCAAAAGAGAGTTCTTGGTTCTTCATCAATGATGATAGTTTGAATAACTTTGCAATAGACTTTGATTACAAAAAGTTGGCCCTACCAAAAAATCGCATAAGTGAAATTGTAAAAGAAACAAACCAATATCTAAAGAAATGGGACATTAAAAAGAGATTACCTCTTCATTCTAAAAGGGAAAAAGAGGGCATTTTGTACCTGTCAGCCCCTGAAAAGATTTTACTTTCATTGGGAATTATTACAGCGTTGCATAAGGTACTAGTTCCCAAATCTGCGTTCATACTTGACTCTGTTTTTGGTAGGGTGGATACACTTACAAGAGAAAGTATATCTAGAAACTTACCTCTCTCGATATCGCAACTGATAATGTTTGTTACTGATGAAGAATACCTCGGCAGAGTATTTGATTACGAAAGTGGTAAAGAAAAAAAATCCATGAAAGACACGATTAAATCTCTTGACAGACTTGGTCAAGAATTCATATTGGAATATAGTCCAAGAATGGATGAAGTCGAGATAAAAGAGATTTGAGATAATGACACTTCGTTTTCCTATTTATCTTGATCATCATGCTACTACTCCTGTAGATCCTCGAGTTTTAGAGGAAATGCTACCTTATTTTACTAAAAACTTTGGAAATGCGTCTAGCATGGACCATACTTTTGGCTATGATGCCTCTGTTGCAGTTGAAAATGCAAGGGAGAAAATAGCTCAAACCATCAATGCTAGACATGATGAGATAATCTTCACTAGTGGTGCTACTGAATCAGATAATCTTGCATTGATTGGAACGATGGAAAAATACAAAGACAAAGGAGATCATTTGATCACATGTCAAACTGAACATAAAGCGATTCTTGATACAGCAAGACATCTTGAAGGTCTAGGAAAAAAAGTAACATATCTTCCAGTAAATGAATTTGGTGAAATTGATCTTGATTTGTTAAAAAAATCTATTACTGGAAAAACTATCTTGATTTCTATAATGGCTGCAAACAACGAAATTGGAACTATATCTGAGATTGAAAAGATTGGTAAGATTGCACATAATGCTGGCGTAATATTTCATACTGATGCAGCTCAAGCTGTTGGTCATATCCAGATTGATGTAGAGAAAATGAATATTGATTTGATGTCTATTTCTGCACACAAAGTATACGGGCCAAAAGGCATTGGTGTACTATATATCAGAAGTAGAAACCCTCGCGTGAAACCTGATCCAATAATTTTTGGTGGAGGTCAAGAACGTAATATACGATCTGGCACTCTTAATGTGCCAGGAATAATAGGTCTAAGCAAAGCATTAGAAATTGCAAAACAAGAAATGAATTCTGAAAATGAAAGATTTGGGAAATGGACAAAAGGAATGCTTGAATTGTTTGAGGAAATAGGTGGAAAACTTAACGGCCATCCAACAAAAAGACTGCCTCATAATCTTAACATCTACTTCAAAGGAGTTGAAAGTAAAGCAGTAATTAATTCAATTTCAAGCAAAGTTGCAATATCGGCAGGTTCTGCTTGTACTACTCAAATGGTGGAACCATCACATGTAATACTTGCTCTTGGATATGAGGAAGAGAGGGCACATTCTTCCATTCGATTTGGTTTAGGTAGGTTTAACATAAAGCAAGAAATCGACTATGCACAAGAGGCAATTGTTTCTGCAGTTGAAAATCTTTCAAAAATAAGAATCTGAAGCAATCTTTTCTTTAATCTATAATACTGTTTTTAAACACATTTGTTTGCATCAAATTAGAAATGTCGAAGTTCTTCTTTGTCATAGTAGATGAGCGAGATCATGAAAAATTCCGGATTTTCAGATTAGGTAAGTTGTCCTATAAAGGGATGAAAATTTGGGGATTTCCATCTCGTACTAGTATTGAATCATGGAATCAAATTAGGAATGGTGACGTTGTCTTCTTTGCACAGAAAAATTCTGATGTGGATTGTTATGGTGTAGTAATCAAAAAAACAATCAACAATAAACTATCGAAATTATGGGGTTCTGATCCACGAAGTAAAACAGTCAACCACTTCTTAGTCTTTGATGCATTACCAAAAACATCAATTCGTTTTCATGAAATTCTGAAGTGGGTACGCTTAAAAAATATACCAGATGTATTTTCTGGTATCTATCAAATCAAGAATGAGTATATGCAGGAAGCATCAAAGTATACTCGAGAACAGAAAAAACTGTCACGAAAAAACGATACCAAATCTATATCAATTCCAGTTGACTATGGTGGCGCACCTGGAAGAAATACCGGAACTGTAACCAGATTCATCCGCGATACTGCAAAATCCAAATTGCTAAAAAAGAAGTACAAAGATAGATGTCAAGTCTGCAATTACAGAATACAAGTAAGTGAAAATACCTATTATTCTGAAGTCCATCACATATTCCCGCTTAAAGATAGTGGACCTGATAATTTCAACAACATGATAGTATTATGCCCAACGCATCATGCAGAGTTTGATTACAAGGCTATTGGAATTGATGAAGATGGCAAGACCATAATAGATAGAAATGGAAAGAAAGTAGGGTCTCTTATTCTTCAAAATGATCATAATCTTGACAAGGACAGTATTAGATTTCATCTAAAGAGTATGATAAACAGATGAATTTCAGAGATTTGTATCTAGAGGAGGAATACGATTCTATCTCTCACGACGTGTATAATGATTTTTTTAACAGAGTATTATCTTTGGCTAAAAAATATGCCCGAGTTGGTGGTTTATTCACTTCTAGAAATTTTGCCGCATGTGCAGATGGATTACAAGGGTTCATACAAAATGATGGCAGAATGCAACTTGTTCTTGCATCCTCATTTGATTTGGAAGATGTTGAGGCAATAACCAAAGGAATCAAGAACACAGAAGATGTACTAGCAGAAAATTGGATAAGAGATTTTACTGAAATAAAAGACAAATTTGTACAAGATCATACCAAGGCTCTTGCCTGGATGTTAGCCAACGGATACTTGGAAATTAAAGTTGTCATACTTACCGATCATAATGGAAAAGTATTAGATTCAAAACAATTGGAAAAAGTAACACTATTCAAAAGAAAGACGGGGGTCTTTTGGGATGACAAGTATAATGCAATCACCTTTTCTGGAAACATAGACTTTGATGATAAACTATTTGGAGATTATTACTTTTTTAGAGTGTATCGTAGTTGGGATGAAAGTGAAAAAAAATATGTTGATGATGATTTCGAAGAATTTCAGAAATATTGGAATGCAAGATTAATAGAGGGTTTGGGAGAATATTCTGTAAAGGTAATTCCACTACCAAATGCTGTTAAGGAAAATCTCATCCAAATAGCCCCATTATCAAAATCTGAAATAAACTTACGAAGGATACCAAAGCTTCATACTTATCAACAAACTGCGGTTAGAAACTGGCTTAACAATGAAAAAAAAGGCATCCTTGATATGGCTACTGGAACAGGCAAAACATTTACTGCTATAGGATGCATAAAAGAGCTAGAAAAATCAAAAAGTAACTTTTTGGCAATCATTGTTTGCCCATATGATAACCTAATGCGTCAATGGTCTGAGGAACTTAAGAAATGGGATTATGAATCCATGATAACTGCAAAAGATCAAAAATGGAGTCAAAAAATTCGTGATTTTATAGCCATTCTTGAAGATGGATCAGTCATAAGTCTAGTCATAATAGTAACATCCTATGCTACATTCTCTTCTGAAAAATTTACAAATCTCATACAAAACTGCAAAATTCCAGTGATGTTGATTGCTGATGAAGTTCATAATGCAGGAGCTACCGAAACTCAAAATGGGTTGCTAGAAAATTATTCTTACAGATTAGGTCTTTCGGCTACGCCAGAACGTTATTTTGATGAGGAGGGTACTCAATTATTAGATAACTATTTTGGAGGAACAGTTTTTGAATTTTCACTAAAAGAAGCAATTGACAAGCACTTTTTGGTGCCATACTACTACTATCCAATATATGCTGATTTGATTCCTGAAGAGTATACACAATATAAGATAGAAACCGCAAAGATTGCAAGATATTCAAATTCAGATAAACCTGAAACAAGAAAACTGCTTGAACTGGCTAGGCTGAGAAGAGCAAGGATAATTCGTGATGCACAAAATAAGCTGAAAGTTTTTCAGGAATTAATAAATTCAAAACCTCAACTAAAACAAACTTTAGTTTATTGTTCTGAAAATCAAATGAGCGAGGTCAAAGAAATTTTAAACAATGCACAACCAAAACCGATCATAAATAGACAGATAACGTTTGATAATCCCAAGGACCCAAGAGATAGAATAAAAATTCTAAAAGACTTTGTAGCTGAGAAGTATCAAGCTATTGTAGCAAACAGGGTATTAGATGAAGGTGTAGATATTCCAGAAGCAAGAAACTGTATTATCATGGCAAGTACAGGAAACCCAAAGCAATTTATCCAACGTAGAGGAAGAGTGCTCAGAAGATTTCATGGGACGTATCCGGATGGTACCAAGAAGGAATTTGCTACCATTTATGACATTTTGATAATTCCGGAGATAGCAGATGATTACACTCCTGAAGAAATAAAACTTGAAAAATCTATCATTCGTTCCCAACTGAGACGTCAAGAGACCATGGCTTCCATTGCCATGAATAGTGATGAATGCATGAAAGAAATTAGAAAGATAAAGGAAAAGTTTGGTATAGTATAAGATAATACTAACTAAATCTTAAATCATAGAAATTCATTTAGTCATTGTTGCCAATCAACCCTAAGATTCTTCAAAAAGTGGATTCACTTGATGTTCCTGATAAAATTAAACAGATTATAACACAAGTTTTTGACACCGAGGAAGAACTAGAAGCAACAGGGACCCAAAAACAATTTTTAAAAATTTATGACAAGATGTTAGACAAATTTGCTAAGGAAGAAGATCTCTTGAAGTTTTGTGAGGAATATGACAAGTAGAACAAAAACCAAATTACTCTTATCACATGTAGAGATGAAAAATTTTAGAGCATATGGTGGACCAAAGGAAATTTCTTTTGACTTGTCGCTTGATCCAAAAAGATGCATAACAATAATTCATGGAGAGATAGGTCTGGGCAAAACAACCATACTTGATGCAATCTACTGGTGTCTCTATGGTGAAGAAAGATCCAAGAAGGGAACATCACAAGCAGGTGAGGGATTAGTGAATACTAATACTATTGAGAAAATGAAAGTTGGAGAAAAAAATGAAACCTATGTAGAAATTATTCTTCATGATCAAGATGGCATTAGATTCAAAATTAAACGTGAGATATTATATTCTAAGGATTCAGAAACACCAGAAGTTAGATTTGAACCCATTGCGAAAGCTCTGGTCCCGGTTGGATTCACTTTTAGATCATCGTCAGAATTTCATTATCTTAATCCAAAAGGAAGAGATATCGATTGGGAAATATCTACAAAACCAGATGTTGTAAACGAGAAGATTGAAAAGATCTTTCCAAAGATTCTCTCATCTTATTTTTTATTTGATGCCGAATTGTTAAATGATTTCTTTTTGGCAGAAGCAGATGAGCATGTAAAAAACGGAATAGAAAAGATCTCTGGATTGCCAACACTTGAATCAGCACGAGATCATCTGAAAAAAGTCTCCACAGAAATGGATAGACAAATAGCTGATAGTGATGTTAGTACAAAGCCATTGGCAGATGAAATGAAACAATATGAAGATGAAATATTAGGATATCGAGATAAACTTGAGAAATCGAAAACCCGTTTAGGAGAAATCAAAAATGAAAAGAAAGGCTTACAGGATTATCTTCGTCAACATGATGATCAAGAAATCAAGAATCTACAGAGTCAAGTTGATGAGACAAACAAGGAATTATCTACACTTGCTGATCAAATTGAATCCAAGGAAGAACAGATAAGGATTCTCCTCTTGGAATCTCTTCCAAGATTACTTTTGAGAGATACGATAATTGATTCAGAAAAGATCTTCCAACAGCATGAAGATGAAGGAAGAATACCCCCCACTATAAGCAAGATTGCTTTAGATAACATACTTTCAGGAAAGCCCCCCACATGCATATGTGGGGCGGTACTGAATGAAGGAAGTGAGCAAAAAATAAACCTAGAAAAATTAAGAAATAGAGTTGTTGATTCTGCACTTACTCAGCAAGTCACAGTCGGACGTACACTATTATCAAACATTGTTAATTACACAGATCCCATCAAACTTTCAAGTATTTTTGGCAAATTAAAATCTGAGAGAGGTCAGTTTACACAACTTCATGGGGAAAAGAAAAGCAAAAAGAATGCGCTACAACAGAAGCTGGATAACCATATTGTAGAAGATGTACAGGAAAAAGCAAGGCAGTTACATGGGTTAGAACAGGAAGAAATCAAATTAATTGGTGAAAACAAGATGGCAGAAGAAAAAATTGGATATGGTGAAAGACACATACAAGAATTGAGGAAAAGGTTAGAGGTAATGACAGGTAAATCAAACAAATATCAGACTGAAAAGAATAAAGCAAAACTTGCCAAAGTTATCTCCTCTATTATAGAACAATGTAGAAAGCAACTCGTAGATGAATTAAGAACTACAACGGCTAAACTCACGACAAAATTCTTTCTGAGTTTGGTTTCAAAGAAAGATGATTTTGCACGTATTGATATATTGCCCAGTTATCAAACTAGTGCCTATGATAAAAATGAGAAGAGTAAATCATTATCAGCAGGGCAAAGCTGTTGTTTGGCCTTGTCGTATATAGCCGCAATCAGAGAAATTGCCAATCGAGATTATTTCATGATGATAGATTCTCCCTTTCATAATATTTCAGGTGAGGAGAGAGTAGATATTGCGAAGAATCTGCCTAATTTCATACCAGGAACTCAAATAACACTACTAGTTCAAGACCAAGAATATACTTCAAAACCCAAGAAAAAGATAACAGGAGATGAAATTCCATCGGTGAGAGATACCTTAAGGTCCAATCACAGTGTCTGGCGAGAATATCTCTTAGAGTCTGGCAAATCTGGAAAAGATGCTGTATCTAATACAAGAATAACCCTTCTAAGTGATTTTTCAAAGGGTGACTAGATGGATTCACGAAATGTAAAAAAAATCATAGTTGACTGGCCTGAATTTCTTTCCTATGATAATTCTGATGATAAAATTAAGAGCTTTTACTCTGAACAGGAGGGAGAAAAGACCAAAAGTAGTTCTATATTTTATGGTAAAAGACTCTTAGACATTTTCCTATTGGCAATGGCAATAGGCAAACAATCAGGGACTAGAACCAAGTTGGTTAACAAATCAAGATCAATGCCAAGAAGTGCCTTGACTGAAGAAGAGATATGGATGATGACATGTGTAGCACTTACAGAAGAGGAAGGCGAACTAAAGGTACTCACTGAGCCAAAGGATATAGTCAACATCTGTGAAGAATATGCAAATACTGGAATTCGTAAGCTAATCGCCCTTGATTACGGAAGCTCAATTAGTGACCCATTAGAACCATACGAAGAGTTATTATCAAAAAAATTAACTGAAGCAGTAAAGTGAAACTCTAAATAAAATGACTCAGTCGCTTCTTGATCAACATTTTTTTGATGAAGTGTTTGGCATTTCGAATGCCTCGGAGCAAGAAGAGGCAATCAATCTAGAAGAGAGATTATTTGAGAAACTATGCAAGAAAAAACTAAGCGAACTAGAATTTGTGCCCTCTGAAATAGTATCAATTAACAAATTCATCTCCATTGTTGATAAAATCAACAACAGGTATCCATTTCTTTACCTTCCGTTTTTTCTAAAAGACTTCATCGAAGGAGAATACTCTGGTGAATTATTAAAAAAATTTCATCTATGGAGCTATCTGGGATTAAATTACATAATAGAAAATATTTTGAAGTTCTCTGGTAAGAGAACAAAAAAATACGTCAAAGAATCTCTTTCAATAAACCTAAACAATGAAGGCTGGGAGAAAAACTATAATTTTTTTATTAAAAGTTCGCAAATTTTTTCAGAAGAATTAATGGAATTACTCAACCATAACATCCTAAACGCGGTTGTGATATGTTATTTGTTAAACGAACCGGTTCCTACAAAAGGTCACTTGCTACAAAATGTAGAGGATCTTTGCAAGGTTTATGGCCAAAAGATAATACTGTTACAAGAATCTGCAATAAGAGAATCATTTTTCAACTATATCAAAGATGATGTTGAAAGTAAAATCCAAGAAATACTGCAAAATCTCTATTTCTGCAAATACATACGATTTGAATCTGTGGAAGGCATAACACTTTACTCAAAGTATAGCAATATCGTTCCTTCAATATTGGAGATTCTCGGGCAATTCCCAGAAGGAATACCATACGACAATTTTAGACGAAGACTACTCAAGGAAAATAATCTGTTAAGATTGGTACCCAAAATGGGATTATGGGAGGAGACATTAGATCCTCTTGAAAAGGACAATAAAATAGTTAGGATACGTGCCTTTTGGCGGTATAGTCCATATCGTGATCAGTTATTTACTCTAGACAATTTTGAAAAGAAAAGAGAAGAACTCAGACAACAGGTAGCTGCAACTGGTATGACCAAATTCTTTGGAAGAAAGATTACTCCAGAGAAGTTTATGCGCGAACTTGAACAACTTGATAAGGGAAATTTAGATGATAAGGATGATCACGTGACAAGAATTGCTGGAATGGTGTTAGCATCATCAACCTTACCTCAGACACCAAAAGAAGAACTTGACATATTTGATTTTGTAACAGACATATCCGATTACAAATTTAGTCCAGAACAAATCAAGGCTATGAATAAAATAAATTTTGAAATTACTGGAAAGATAATTCATGTTAAGGTCATGCTCAATGAAAAAGTGGATTTGACTCTCATTGAAAACATTAGGAAAAAGTTACTAGTAGATCATCAAGCAATAATTTTTACATTCAAAGAAATACCAAAGAATGTAACTAGAAATCTTCCTGATGACAAATCCATTCAAATTCTAGGAAAAGATGCAATTTTGGCTTGGGCTGAGATTACCCCTGAGATTCCTTGTAGGGTCAACGCTATGGCCAAGGTAATGTATGGTCCTCTTAGAGGTAAAATAGTTAGAGTGAATACAATAGAATATGCATCTGGTTTTGCATCTGTTTTGGCTATTTCTAACAGCGAAGAATCTACAGTACCAATAGGTTCGCTTACTGAGATCTGGATAAGCAATTGCAATGTAAGAGAATATGATGAGTTTGCCAAAAATTATGAAGAATTCTTACATACTCTACGTTACTGCTCTGATGCAGAAATATTTGACAAAGGATTAGCTGATACTACCATTGGGAAAATAAAATATGTTGTTTCTTATCTTGACATACAACAAAATAACGAACATGTAGAATTAAATCCTAGCGAAGAAATTTCAGTCTTTATTCCAAAGACTGGTGTAAAAGTATGGAATCTTCCTTCCAATGTAGAATGGAGTTTCAAATTTGATGACGTACACACTAGAATACTATATGATGTTAATTCAGGCGATACCGTCTATAGAGCAAATAATGTGAATTATGATCTACGAAGACACTTCAAATGTAGTTGCTATTATTGGGAAGGAGTAACAAATTCTTTCAAGTTTTGTAATCACATGATTGCAGCATTGGATCTTATGGCAAGGAAAATGGATTGTCTAAATCATACATGGAAGAATGAAAGTGTAAATGTTGTTTCCAAATTGTTACACATCTTTCTAACATTGAATAATCTGAGTGTTATAGATGCTATTGCGTTTAGTTTTTCAAGCTCTGAAGTTGAAGAGTTTCTTTCATACCTTAAAAATCTACCATGTGTGGATTGCAGCTCTCAGGATAATCATCCCTCTAGAATAAATTTAGATGATCTTAAGAGAAAATTCTTAGCAAGATTTCGTGATGACCTTCAACTTGAGAATCAGTTTTCAAGAATTGAGGGCATAGTGAAACATATGAAAAAAGACACCATCCTAATGATTGCCAACAATATTAAAACGGAATTTGATGAACAAGATTGGCGTGCTAGACAGAAAGAGGTTCTGGGTAAACTATGAGACCTCACCATGATTTTTCTCCCTGTTTACTTTCGAGACCTGAATATAATCTGAAATTTCAATAGTTTCATAATACGGTTCAGTTCGTTTTCCACCAACTACTTTACACATTTTGAAGGCTTCTGGATTGATATGAAACCAAGTATCAGAAAGTGTATCGTATTGCAGGATTCCAAAACCGATCTTGGATTTACTTGGAAACCCTGAAGATCTCAAGTTTACAATCAAGGGCAAAACAATAGTTGTCATGCCAGAAGAGAAAAAATAAAATTAAAAGACAGTATGACACATTGAGAAACTAAGTAAACTAAAATTCGAGTGCTTTCATCTCAATTGTGTGGGGTCGTAGCCTAGTCAGGCATGGCGACAGGATAGATCACATGATCACCGCTAAGGGCTCCAGTGGTTCAACTAGCTTCACTGACGAAAGGATGATGTACAGTTTGGAGCTGTAGTGACCCGTGTGTCGTCGGTTCAACTCCGATCGACCCCACCATTTTTTAGATCTGCATTTTAACTAGTAGCACATATCTTTTAGAATGTTCTTAATTGAAATTTGTTTTTTATTTTAAACGTTCGTGAACATCTTCGTATGTCTTTTCTCCAATCAAAAACTGTGTAATGTATTCTGAGCTTTCCTTTACATAATCATCAAGTTTTAATTCAAATTCAGAGATTTTTTGTTCGTGTTTTTCTACAATTTTGGCTATTTGATCCTGAATATTTCTAGGTGGTAATGGAATTTTGAGTTTACCTAATTCCTCTTGATTGAGATTTGGTGTTCCAAAGTCATGTCTATGTTTAGCAAATTGTATTTTTCCACCATCACTATTAAGAAATGCACTTAGAAAAAGAGCATTAATTTTTTCATTTGGATAGATTACTGCTATTGCTTGATTAACATTGGCATCTTTTTCATCATTAACTGCTGACTTTCCTATCGTACCTGCAATAGTTACAAGTACTTCTCCACCACTAATTTTACTTCTTGCAAGACCATTATGGAAATCTTCGGTAACGAACTCATGTTCATTCATGTTGAGTTTGTTTTCTTCGATATTATTACCTTGAATGAATGTTATACCTTTTGTCGGGTATATTCCCCCCTCTGGTGTTGAACCACTCGTTATGTCTTTTTTGAGTATTCTTGTATTTGGATCATCATTAGCTATTTCTACAAGAGGATGTTTTCCCTGACTGAGTTTTTTTATCTTATTGAATGTGGGGCGATTATGTTCAAAATCCAATCTAGCTAAAGGATTTTCCAGTACGTCATCCATTGGCAATCCATACTTATTCCCTTTTTCTTCTGAGAACTCTAACTGTATTCCTAATTGAAATAAGATTTCTTTATTTCTTTCATATCGTATCTTTTCGATAGAATCAGTGAAATATCGTATCTTCTCTTCAATATCTGTGACTTTTTTGATTAGTGAAAGTTGTTTTTCATGAGGGGGGATAGGTACTTTGAACGCTTTTAATGCATCTTCAGGAAATCGCATTCGTTCTAGGCTTGCACCTGTGCATTCTGAAAGAATTCTATCTTGATAATATGGATGCCGAAGAATTATTTGCAAATACCTAGAATCAACATCAGGTTTGTTTACTTGATAGACATGTGTTTCATTCGTGCAAATAGATTTATCCTGAAAATCTTGAACGATTCCAATTCCCCCACGACAACAATTAATTCGTGAGAATACAACATTTCCTTTTTTTACAACTTTCATCTTCTGCACACTTGATGAGTTATGTAATAAAGAAGTTAATTCCACTCTTCCAGTATAAGTGATTTTGAACGTATGGTATGTTTCTCTTTGTGCTAGTTCATCTTTTACTTGACATGTTTGTAGATCTCCTATTCTTCCTAGTTCATCAAGAGAAAATTCTGATTTCGCATTAAGGTCAACGGCAAATTTTTTCCAATAAAGAACGTCTAAGCGACATGTAGGATCTTTCAATACTTCTGCCACTTGTATGCTGTTGCGGTCACTATGCATGCTCATTTTTGAAAGATCTATACTCCTCAACAAGATCACGAATTATTTCTTCACTGACTTTGCCTTTTGGTTTACCTGAACCAGCATAACCAATCTCTTTCAAATCATACATAAAAATTGGGTAATCTTGTTTTTCAATCTCTGATTTTTTCTTCTTCATTAGTAGTATGCTTGTGCTTACTCTTGCATAATTGGGTTCAAATGTCACGTATGGTAGATGAATTATAGCTTCTATGAAACAATGTTTAATGATGTGTCGTCTTATCTCAGTCATGGTTTGTGTGTTAAGTATTCCTTCATCAATCACAGTAAGATTATGCCTTCTGGTTTGGTAATTTTGATCATTTTTTGGAGAAAAAGTGCTTGTCCTTTGTGTGCATGCACATCATATAGATCCAATACCTTTGAATCAAGATCACTTTCACTCATGCCGAATGGGGGATTAGCTAATACAAAATTAGCTTGAGGAAATTTTCTTTCCTGTGAAATCTTTAGAAAATCAACATCTTCTATGAGGCTATTTCCATGTCTTATGTTAGTAAATCCATCTCCTGCAATTATCATATTCATTTTGGCAGTTCTTGCAAGCATATGTTTAGCATCACAGCCAAAAAATATTTCTTTCTTGATTCGTTTTACTAATTCCTTATGCGTTTGTTTATCAATCACATTGTCTTTCAATAATTGTGTTGCATGATCTAACATTACTTGCATACCTATAATTAGAAATCCGCCTGATCCACAGGCAGGGTCAATAGCGATGCACTTTTGTTCAGGATTTGTTAATCCGAGTACGGCAGTTTTAATATTTGATAACTCTATCATTAGTCTTACTACTTCTCTTGGAGTGAAATACTGCCCTAATTGTGATCCTTTTAGGTTAAACTTCAAGAAATACTCGAATGCAGATCCCTTTACATCCACATCTGAATCTCCAAAGTAAATAGGTGCAAGTTCCTTCACAATTTTTCCATATGTTTTAGAATTTTGAATGTGGAACATGTCATCTTCCAAAACTTCACCATATTTTTTGTCTTTTTGTATGATTTCGAACATCAAATTTACGCTAGCTTTAATCTCATCATCTGGTTGCTTACTGATCTCTGTAAAACGTTGTGTATATGGTAATCTAAATCCAGTTGGATCAAATTCTTCTTCATCTCCTTTTTCTTCAAGTAACTTTAAAAACAAAAATTTTGAAAAATCGCTAAAAGCATGTTCATCATCTTTTTCTATATCTCTGATTGCATTATGACATCTTTTGAATACATTTGTAAGTTCTCGGAATGTGACACCTACTGTATAAGGTTTATGAGTTGTTGAAATGGTTATTCTTGTTTCTTTTGGGTTTTTTCTGAGTACGCTCAGAACATGTTTTAAATCGTTTTTTGATGGACAAAGGTTTGATTCTCCGTTTATGAAAATTTGTTCTTCCTGAATAGGATTCCAAATTTCAAAGGTCTGACCATTACTAACAACTACAAAAGGAACTGTCTTTATCTTACCGTAATCGATTGCCTGTTCTCTATGTTTGTCATTGATCGCTAGAGAATCTCTTTTAGCCTCTATTAAAAAACATAGTTTTCCATTTATGTTAACTTCAATATCCGTAAATCCTGTTACTTTTTCATTTTTCTTTACAGACTCTTCAAAAAAGAGTTCTTCTTGGGTTGAATATCCTTGTCTATTTAGGTAGGGCAGTATTTTTTTAATGATGGTGGTGGTTTCTTTAGCCATTATGCAGTAATCTGTCAGTACTCTTAGGATCGCTTGATCCATGCCTACGTCAAAACCAGTTGATTTGTTGCTAACTTTTTGTAAATGGTCACTCGGCAAAAATTCTAAAGCGGTCATTTCTCTGATACCACCATAAAATACGCTAAAATCAATTGTTTGTGAAAACCACAAAGTAATGAGTAGTGACAAATCAATCCTTTAGGTCTCGTTGGTAAACAGGGAGAAGATTTATTGTGAGGTCTCATAGATTACCCAGAACCCAGAAAGACAATAAACAATAAGATCCTGTACCTGAGAAACCGTAGATATGACCAGCATAACCTTCTATGGTGGAGTAAATGAAATCGGTGGAAACAAGATTCTCCTTGAAGACAAGGGAACTAAAGTGTTTCTAGATTTTGGTAAAAGCTTTTCAAGGCGAGAAAAATACTTTGAAGAATATCTAAAACCGAGGCAATCAAATGGAATTGTTGACCTTCTCACCACAGGATTAGTTCCTGACATTGAAGGTGTATACCGTGATGATTTGATGGAAAAGGCTGGCAGAAAAATAGTTGCACCAGATGTAGACGCAGTGCTTTTAACACATGCCCATGCAGACCACGTAGATTACATTTCATTTTTACATGAAAAAATTCCAATTTACATGGGAAGCACCTGTCATATGTTACTACAAGCAATTCAAGATAGATCTAGTAGCGACTTTGAAAGAGAAGTGCTAGAATACAAACTAGTTAATTCAAAAAGAGGCGATCCAAAAATACAAAGGAAAATTGAAACTTTTAGATCAGGAAAAAAATTCAAGATAGGCTCACTTGAAGTTCATCCAATCCATGTAGACCATTCTGTGCCAGGTGCATATGGTTTTATCATTTACACAAGTGAAGGTCCTGTTGTATATACTGGTGATATCAGATTACACGGAACAAAATATCAAATGACTGAAGAATTTATCAGAGAAGCAAAAGCTGCAAAACCAGTAGCACTTCTTTGTGAGGGAACAAGAATCAAAGATGAACCAACAAACGAAAGCGAAGAATTAGTCTATAAAGAATCAAATAAACTAGTATCTAAAACAAATAATCTAATCTTTGCAGATTTTAATTTCAAAGATATTGACAGAGTACGAACCTTTTACAATGTAGCGAAAGAAAATGGCAAAAAATTGGTTGTAAAGATTAGGGATTGTCATTATCTAAAACATCTCTCACAAGACCCACAGCTTGGTATACCCAACTTTGATGATGAAAATATAATAATTTACAAGCCAAAATACCGCTCCGGTACATATGCAGATAGTGATTATACCGGAGATGATTCATTTTTTGCTAGCCTACCAAATGCAAAAACAGCTTCTGAAATAAGCGCAAAACCAGACAAGTATCTGTGTGCTTTGGGATATTTTCAATTTACATCATTAATAGACATGAAGCCAAAAAATGGTACAATTTACATTCATTCTGCAAGTGAGCCTTACAATGAAGAGCAAGTAATTGCACTTGATAGAGTAAATAACTGGCTTGAGCATTTTGGTATGAAAAAATATCAAATTCATTGTTCAGGTCATGCCAAAGGTGAACACTTGTTACAAGTAGTAAAAGACATTGATGCAAAGATGCTTTATCCGATTCATACTGAATATCCTACAGAATATGTCAAAGTGACAAGAAAGATGACAATAGTAGAAGAAGGTAAGAAATATTTAATATAGAATAAGAATTGAAAACTACATAATCTAGATAGTTAAGGAATTTAATTTCGTGACACTTTAAAGAGTTCCTCGCCAATAGAGACTGCATAATATTCTGGTATTTCGACCCCACCTTCGTTTATTAATCCATCTTGTCTATTCAAAAAATATTTTTCTTCACCAGTAATTCTATTCTTCATTCTCTTGAGATTTATTTTCTTATATTGTGAAACTGACCAATTATAAATGAGCATAAAATCCCAATCGCCATATCTCTCAAGTTCTCCCCTGGGTAATTCTTTTGGTGGATCAAGAAGCTTTCCGCCTATTTTCCAAGCAAGAGCTATTGGAATTTCTACTCCACGTTCCCATTTCCAACCATATTTTTTTCTTCTCCGATTCAAAAAATAGTTCTTGCTTTCGTTAGAATCAGCCAATATCATTAGACTAAGACGTATTTCATCGGTTGGTGTTTTCCATGGTTTTAAGGGAATAAATCGAGGATTTTTATCTATATCATATTCAAGAAAATCAGCTTCATATTTATTCATTATATGAATATAGCTCCTTTTCTTCAATAACTTTTCTAGGTAGAACTATCTATAATGATTAGAAAATGAAAATTAACAAATTTTGGACTACAAAACATAGAATAAAATTCACTGTGGAAGGCAGACCGCCACGAAAAAGTACAAAATCCTGTTGGTCAAGCGAAGGTGAATATGTTTTGAAATTGAGAGAAAAGGCTCTTGAGGCCCTAAAAAAAGAAGGAATTGATCATTTTTCTGGACCTATCAGACTAGAATTAACTGTATTTGACCCAGATATTACTCCACGTAAAGATAGAAGTGATTATCATGGTGATCTTGATACGCTTGTAGCTGGTGTATTGGATTCATTGCAACCAGCTCCTACCAATCCAGATCTTGGGATGGATCCAATTCTTAAAAGCAGAAACGACATTGATCCTACTAGACCACTGATCATAGAAGATGATTCGCAGGTAGTGTCTATTATGGCAAAAAAGGTAAAATCTGATGATGTTCATTATTCTGTGTTGGTTGAACCTGTATGAGTAAACACATGGTATACTCCACGATTATTACTGCTGTAAAGAATGGAAGATTGAAAGAACCATTTTCTATAAATAATTTAAAATCAAAATGTAATACTCTTGCAGAGGGAACATGTAATGTATTTCTCTATAAACATAGAAAGGGAAATCCTGGTGGTAATAGCGAACTTTTTGAAATGGTTTCAAAAGGAAAATTCAAACTAATAAGACCATTTAGGTATAGATTGTAATTAGCTCATGAATGATGCATTAGTTGGATAATCTTAACAATATGTCTGAAGAGATAAGTTCTAGTTTTTGTGAACAAATTATAAAAAAATATGATAAAAAGAACCTTGCAAGACCAGCCTATGTCATTCAAGAACATCATGCAAAAAGATTGCATTGGGATTTGCGTTTTGAAATAGGCAAAGTACTGAAAAGCTGGGCACTTCCAAAAGTTCCTCCGGAAAAAGAAGGAGAAAAACGTCTAGCAGTTCAAGTAGATGATCATCCACTTGAATATGCACTGTTTGAAGGCAATATTCCTGAGGGAAATTATGGTTCAGGAAAGGTCAAAATCTGGGACAGAGGCACATTTGAGGTGGTAGAGCAAACTGACAAAAAATTGGTTGTAAATATTAAAGGTGATAAGCTTCAAGGGAAATACTGTCTTTTACATTTCAAACCAAATGAAAAAAATTGGCTATTTTTTAAACTAAAATAATATACATAAGATTACGTATGTACAGTAAGTGGAATCAATAGATTGGGATGATCGCTGTGACTGTGGTAGTGGTGACAAGTTTAAGCACTGTTGCGGCAAACGCAGATACAAAAAATACATAGAATCAAAGCTCTGATTCTGTAGATAAAATGTCAATTTAGAGCAAAATTTTTGGTATGTACACCACTATGATAAACGAGTTCATTAATTACCAGTCAAAAATGGTTTACCATTACTTTGAAGCCAAAAACATATTTCTGTCGTAAATCATTTTGTTTATTCGCTAGGGAACATTCTGTAGCGAGTCCAATTGTCTGGACGTGGAAATTTATCTCCCTCTTTTTCTATGCGAAGTTTGGCATAACTTAATTCACTTTGAAGTAAATTTAGAACATCAGACAATGCTCTGTCATGCATAGCCGATGTGATAAAATGATTCCCCTTCAGGAATTTAAAACAAATACGTACTAGTGCAATTGCAAGTTCTGCCCTCCAAATGGCATTCTCTATATTCTTATCATCTTCTTCATGTGTTTCTAAAAGCGAAGTTAACACTCTGTCAAGAGAAGGTGGCGATGGTGGATCAGTATAATATGTGGGTGGAATCAAGTGGAACATTTTCTTCAGCTGTTCGGAATGTGCCACTTCACAAATAAGCTGTAAATCTATCAGACTATTTTCTACATTCTTTCTTACATCACTCCAAAAACTTGGTGTATCTTTGTATGGTTGAGGATTTGGATTTATTCCAACAAGCTTACGACGTTTATCGGGAGTAAATGTTCCACCATAAGCATCAAGGTGCCACTTGTATCTATTTACGTAACTATCTTTATCTGTCCTTTTCATTATAATTGTACGATAATCAACCATATTATATTATATATAGAAGATAAATGGATATAATTGTGTTTCGTCTATATGATATAGGAGGTGCACAAAAAGATGAGCAATTCAGACAACGATAATCATTCAAACCAATGCAATCCAAATAATGACGCGTATTGGGAAAGTCGTGGTGAAGATGAACGCCCAGATGACTGGGAAGAACAAATAGATGAGTAAAAATCAGAGATCATCAAACGATCAAAGGTCAGATGTACATAACTCAACAAGTACTGAACATAAAGCATCTGCAGATAATCGTAGCACTGTGATGAACTCTAATAATCCTGCTTATTCAAAATCTAGGAGCAAATAATATTTTTCCTAGAACCCCCCTTTTCTTTTTTCATCTTACTGACTTTGAACAGTTTCTAAAAAAGAAATATTTAATCATAAACATCAGATCAAAAATTCTGCGGCATTTTTACCTTCTTCTGTAATCTTTATCCACCTAGTCCTTCCAATCTTTTCCACATCAATAAATTTCCAGCGTTCACGAAGCGGCTGAATTATATTTTTGTCAAGGCTTGCAAATCTGACTTGGTTGTAGTTTTCCTCATCTGCATTTACGATGATAAGCTTACCTTTGTCAGCAAGCATGGCCATCTCCTTTTTAGTTAGTTTCCCACCTTTTTCTTTGATAATTTTAAGAGCTTGTATATGTCGCTGTTCAGGTATCTGCATCTGATATGCAGGAATCTGCATTAGACTTTTTACACCAGTAGAGAGTTGTTTTCCCTCAAAACCAAGATAGCTTTCAGCTTCAGCATAAAATGGTATGATATTTTTTTGTTCATTAAACATCATGCAAGCCATCATGCAAGCTATAGCTTGTATTTTAGAACCTGAAGACAAATTGACATAGACACTGTTTTCTTTTTCCTTTTCAATTATGCTTTTTACAGATTTTATTATTTTGAAAAGATCAAGCCTATTGTGGTGCTCTATTACAACATCGATATTTACTTTTACTAGCTGTTTTTTTATCTTTTCAACAAACGGTCTAGCCTTATCCTCTGATGGATTTTCATGAACAAGCAGCCAAACCTTGTCTGCTTTTAGCTTTCTTGCAGGAATGACTATCCTGTCTATCTCAAACCCTACGGGGGCCACATGTACGCGTAGATTCTCTAATTTGTTCATAATAGTATGTACAGTATGTATACTATTGTAATAATATATAATAATTCCTTTGTGCTAATAATAGCATGAAGACGATTTCACTAACACTACAAGCAACTTCTAAAGTCCCCTTTTTTCCAACAATAATTCGAGAGTTTGATGTGGACCAACAGACTTTAGAACTTGCAATTAGAGGTGAGCTAAATCACCAAAGGGGACATCTCCAACGATTAAAGAGGATGTTTGGATTACAATGAAGATTACGAGATTTCTTTCAAAACCTCTTGCAATTGCTTATCAAGAGTATGATCTGAACAGAACGGAAGGAGAACTAGAATATTACAGAGCACTGGTAAGAGCTCTAGAAGAACGATCACAAGAGGGACGTGCAGAACTTCGAAAACTAAAGGAGGACAGCTAAATTTGCTAAAGTATGCATTTCTAACTGTAATCGCGATAATTGCTTATGTTGCCTACACTGGAATAGATATAACACAAGAATACGAGGCAATTTCAGACATTAGAAACAAGGCATTAAACGGCGTGGTTGACCCACTTGCAAAAGATACTCTCAAACAAGCCTCTCAATCAAACTTAAAGGAAATTCTAGAAAACTCTATTGAAAAATACAATGGTGAAAATAATGACATGTAAAATTTGTGAACTTGCACACAAAAATAAAAAAGGATGATAACAATGAATTTAATTAATTTTCAAAAAGATACAAAAAGTAAGAGCCTATCAGAGGCATTTGTTAATTCGTTTGGTGGCTTTCCAATTGGATACTGTATTGGAATAATTATTTTGCCCATGTCTGTTGGATGGATAAAAGATGATCCTTTTACAGTAAACTTTCTCATCACATCAGTTTATGCAGCTGCTTCTTTTGTTAGAATCTACTTTTTGAGAAGGGTCTTTGAAAGATCTGGATTTGATGATAATTTTATCAGATTATCATTCAAGTTATGGAAGCAAATTGTAACCAGAAAAAGAAATATCAACTTACTCAATAAAGAAGAAATATGTGTTGTCTGCGGTAAAAATAATAGACGAAAAGAAAAGAAGACTTGCTCTGATGAGTGTGCCAAGACATACATCTTAAGAATAGTAAAACCAGACCTGGAAAATCACAGCTCACTAAAATCATTACAGCCTGTTCTACCTCAAGACAGACGGCTTTCACTTTTAAAACTCAAGCCATCATGGAGGAAAAGACAGGAATGACTAGTGATTTTAGAGCAAGAATACTGCGACATATAGACAGATTGCTTGAACTAAAGGGTAAACCATTCAAAACCCTTGAAGAAACCAAGGAACAAAAACAGCTAATCAACGAGATTTCAAAGCTTTTGGCCGACCAGGGCTACGATGACATACGACAAATTCTGCCAACTGCCAAGGTATGTGAAGGCAGAATTCCGACAGCCACAAAAATAGCTGACTATAAAGAAAGTTACAGAAAAAATCTGTCCGAGCTTAGAATTCGACTAGAGCAAGCCAGTACTTTGCAAGACAGAGTTTTCATTAGCATGGAAATTTTATCACTTAAAACAACAAGAGCTTGTGTAATTCTGAATAGTATAATTTTAAAAATATCCAAAACGATAAACAATGTTTCTCAGCAAATAGAACAAGTTTCAGATGAAATAGCTAGCAACCAAAATATCGAAAGGACAAGTCATCAAAAAAGTTCCAACAAAAATAAGTTTAAAAGAAAAGACAAGAATCATCATGACTCCAATTATTTTGAAAGTGATCCCTTGGGCAAGCGCTATCTGAAGGAGTTTAGGAATTTCACAAAGGACTGGTCGTTGTAAAAATGCAAAGCAATCAGTCAAAGAGACTATTGGACTATGTAACTACGAGGAACTCTGTTATCATGATGTTCATATTGTTTTTGCCTTTCAACGTAATACACGAAGTCGGACATCTGATTCCTTGTTATCTTTCAGGTCATCACGGATACCTGGGAGTAACTGTGATGTTTGGTTATGCAGTTTGTGATGGCTTGAAAGATTCACTGGTGTTCAGATTCGCGGGTGGATGGCTGGCAACAATTGTAGCTATGGCGCCATTGACAGTAAGGGGAATACGAAGCAGGGGTTATCTTGTTGTCCCATTGACAACTTTTGCACTAACACATTTGCTAAACGCATTCGTGGAGACATTTGCAAATCAATGGTACATGGCAGACAGAATAGAGCCCACAATTGTGATCAATACAGCTAGCTTTGCTATCTTCATACTGTTGCTTGGGGTATTTGCGAGGAATAAAAAATCATGATTAAAAAGAAGAGGAGTGCAACAAAATAAATGGCATTAGTAGAACCAGAATCAAAGGCTTCAAGCACAGAACAGGTTTACGAGTGGGCTGTGATAGACGGCGAGATGACAAAGATCACACAGCAGAATTCTAATGGAAGAAAATGCTTGGGCTGTGGGTGTCACTGTCCGTGTAGGTGTGCAGACTGCAGACCAATTTGCTGTTCAATAAATGTGGGGAAAATCGAAAGATGAACAAACTTTCTAGGATCTATGATGTGTTGTGCGAGTATATGGTGGGAGAATAAATCATGATTAGAGCAAGACGATTATTTTTAGTTCCAGCACTTACAGCATTTCTATGCCTTATCCCCGTCGTTGGCGTATTCATGTGGATATTTGTGATCCTGGGATGGTACATGAAAAACAAGGAAAAGATTCACGCATACTTCCGCGGATACACCTATGAAAAAGAAGAATACGCAGATGGAGAAAAATTAGTCTGAAATTTTTTACGAATGATGTCAAAATGAATAAACAAGATCTGAAAGAAAAAGTCATAGTATTTGGAGTTATGGCAGCAGTCTTTCTTCCAGTCAGACTAGTCTTTTTCAAATATGTGTCACAGTATTGGATAGGCAGCGTTGGCCTGATTTCTGCCATAGCTATCACAATGTACATCCTAGTACGCAAAAATAAGCTTGGACAGTTTGGTGTCTTATATCAGAAACAGTTGAGTAAACTAGTAACGGGAAAATCAGGAAGGTGTTTTATTGCTTTTTCAATATTCGCACTAACTATTCTTGGTTCCTCCCCATATCTCATAGAAAAAAGTAATACGGTATACTTAGAAGATAAGGAGTATTATGCCGATGCTATGAAATTGATGCTTGATAATCTGAAAGCTGGCAAGTCACAAAAATTTACAGATAAAATACCATTTGTAGACAAGAACCTGTCCGCTATACAAGAAATTGAGAGAAGCTCATCTGTTGCAGTAGGTATTGTAAACGACATGACGGATGGATGGGCGCTCCACTTCTATACGGTAGGATTTGTGGGAGAATTAGAATTGTTAGGATTGTTTATTTTCTATAGAGTGGTGTATTCAAAACATCTTACCAAAAGTTCCAAAAGCTTATCATCGTAAAGTCATCATACAAATCATAACCTGGTGTAGCACAAAATCGTGCGTGGGAGGTGGCTTTCTCTTTTTACTGATTGTCGATAAAAATGGTTTACCCCCCTTTGTGCGGGAAAATCTGCTAGTTTTCGTAAAGTTTTAGGTTTAGAATTAGTTCAATAGAATGTGGCAAATCTAAAGATCACACCTGAGTTGCTAGGAGCACTTGGTGAGACATATTACAAAGAATACTGCGCTCAGCATGGGTGGGCATATGTTTCCCTAGAGCAGATTTACAAAAACCCTATTCAAAATGACAGACTCGAATTCAAATTTGGCTTTGAGAGGATCTTAGTCAAGATACCAAGTGATATTCAACAAGAGATAATCAATCTTGCAAAGCCTTCAAACAATAAAGCAGAAAACCCATCATTTGTTTACGATTTTTTGGCCTGCAAGGCTTATGCAAGTAAGGATCCTCGAAATTTGGATGGGGTGGAAGCTAAGGACTTTAGATGGATTGAGGTAAAGACAGGAATGAGCGACCTTTCACAAAACCAGATTGACATGGTAGGAAAAATCAAGATACCACTGATTAGGTTTCGTGTTGCAAATGTAATCGCACCTCCTAAAGAAGTGAACATCTACTGGGATGAGGTCAACTCGGAATATTTGTCAAGATTTGATAATGACTCTAAAAGGACATCGTAATCACCATAACGTCAAACTCCTTCGTGGCTACGGTGTATCAATTCATCAAAAAAACTCAATTAATAGAAGAATGTCTATTCAGTGTGGGGAAAAAGAAAAAAGATGATGATTGGTTAGGTGCATTATTAATTTTAGGTGGATTGTGGTTACTCAAAGAAGCATTATCACAAAAGAATGTCAATTATTTTAGATGTTGGAATTGTAACAAGTTTCTATTACCTAATACAAATCCATGTCCTTACTGTGGTGTTCATATTGATTGGAGTAGGAGTAACGAATATGTCTGATGACGCCAAACCTCCCAGGAAGGAACATTCTACTTTACTTCCAATTAAGATTTCATGTGGGGTTCTTATGTTCTCTGTTGGAATGTTGGGTTTGAGTTCATTTTTCAAACCTGAGAATATGTCAATTTGGTTACAACTGAGTCTCGCTTTTGGTGGGTATTTGTTTGGTTATCTTACATCTAAGGCAGGTTCTAGTTAATGTCAGAATCAAATCCATTTGGAAATTTGAAAATTGATGTATGGTATAAGGCATTCATAGTATTTGGCGGAGTAATTACCATCATATCATTAGTTTATGCACCTAAATTCATTAGTCAGAAGGAACTTTTTCTTATAGGTATTGGATTTTTCTTAGTTGGAATAGGAGAATGGAAAAACGAAAAATACATTATGAAATTTGTAACTGCTAGTGCATTTAATCCATTTATGCGAATTACACAACCAATAAGAACAAATGATCCGCTAGGTGTCTTATTTGATATTCTTGGAATTACTGCAATAGCAATAGGTGTCCTTAATTTCTTCAAGGTTATTACGTGGCTAAATTAAACCCCGAATTTGAACTAAGAATTTTAAATGATTAAGACTGAAATTGACAAGTTTATTTCATATGTGGTGACAACAAAACAGTCCAACTATTAATGACTCTCTCATATTCTTTTTCACACCCTGCTGCTCTGTCCTCAGGTAAAATATCTTCATCTAGTAAATACGAATTATCCGTTGTATTGCTTCCATAAATCAAACAAACTAGATTGTAAAACCTTTGTATATCCAGAGCATGCACATCTGATAATTCGAATCTATTGTATCTTTCTGAATCTTGGGATTTAAAAAAATTTGATCCAGCTTTTACGGCTTTTGTTCCACTATCACCAGATTTTATTAGCAAAATGGCAGCTAGTTGATCTACAGCATCTTCTTCTTTCCCAGTTATTGGTAGTTGATATACATCAACAAGAGAATGACCCAATTCATGAAAAAGTATGAAATAGTTAGTCAAATAAGCATCTTGAGTTAATTCATCTTCCGATCCGGATTTTGTTGGTAATGAATTACTCAATAAACGTACTGCTTCATAGCACATGGATATTTTTTTATTTATTGGATCATAGTGAGGATTTGGTACTCCACATTCAGATACGGATATTGTGATATTAACTGGTAAGTAAAATCTTTTATTCCATTTTTCTACATTCCTTTCAACTATTTGGAATTGTTTGAATAGAACTTCATACTTTTGATAATCTGGATTTTTTACTGGAACATATTGAACAATAAAATCACCTTGATCGTCATTGAAATTTCTTACAGATGACAATTCAACATTTTTTACGAACAATAAAGCAGTTATCAAGGCAAGTGACACACTAAGAGCTGTTAATGCAATGATTATTGCTTTACTTGATATCATCCTTTTTTTAATGGTAGCTTAATACCTAATTTTATAATACTGATTTTGAATTATTTTAGGTCGAATTTTGTAGCTTGTAAGTATCTTATGGAGCGAAAAGATCATTTCTGTGTCCGTATCAAAATTATTACGCACAATATACGGTGTGCAATAGATAGTGCTCAAATTTATTGTCCTACCTGTAGACAAGCAACATACTTTCAACAATCCTAGCCACCAGAATTTGTAAATTACTACTTTTTATAGCAGAACAAAGCAATGTTTTGTCATTGCATAGAATTGTAAACTTTAACAGCTTGGATACTTTATAGCAAAAAATTAAAGTAAAAATTCCGTGGATCTAAAAACACTTCCAGAAAAACTCTCGCTTTCACATTTTTCCGTGGGGCTTGGAGGATGTAGAAGTAACGGAATTAACTTTGAGTGCTGCGAGTATAACATTATTGTATTTGACAATAAACCAGAATACGAGTCTGTGCATGAAGTGGAAGGAGATCTAATAAAGCTACATCATGGATCACTTTCTGAAACTAACTCTGGAATTTTGAGACAGATACAAGACATTAAAATTCTGTCAGATGACGAATGGAAGCTTTGCATGTTTTTATCACAGTTAAAAGAAAAGAGCAACAAAATTTCAAACTCCTACCTCCAAAGCTGTCTTGTAGACGCAGGGATGTATACAACAAAGGCAAGAGAAGGGGTTAAAACTTCCGATCCGCTTGCACCCTTGTGGCTAAAATGTGGCGCATATTTTCTTTCAGATGCAATTTCTTTAGTAAACTCAAAACGACCAAGCCCTACACACATGTTGGATCTTATTCGTGGATTTGAAAAGAATCGAATAAACGAAAGCTTTGCTGTTGTGCATCAATGTCTTGGGATAGAAAGAACTACAACATCGCTTCTTTCTAGAATGCTCAAATCTACAATAGGCTTTTCTGATATGGTGGAAGCAAATGGTCACTCAAAGATAATCAAAAAAAAGTATGATTATCTGATAGAAAATTCACTTCTTTCTGATTGCTACTTTTATCTTGGTTATACAAACCGAAACAACATGATCAAAATTAAAGATACAATACACCATAACTTAGAGTACATGTATATACTCAAAGTGGCTTTGGATGCAGAAAGCGATTCATTGGTAGTTGAACGCCAAGCCATATCTATTTTAAAAACTATAAACGAGATGTTATCACTAATAAAAAATTAAAGATCTATAACGCCGTTTCAACATTTTATGATTTTTTGATAAACTTTAAAACCATGTAGGAGATCCTCAAGATATGACAGATGCATCATGTGGATGTGGCTCTCCAACGGGAACAGAAAGCTTATGTGACTGTGAGGAACAAGGAGCATGTTATTGCGACGGCACCTGTAGTTGTAAAGCTAGTGTTTGTAAAGAAACTACAAAAGGCTACAGAAAGTAATAACAGTGCCTTTCTTTTCTTTTTTACTACCTCATTATGATTATTCTTCTTGTAAACCCCAGGATTTTACCAGTTCTTTCTGAAATTTATCTACCTGTTTTTCGTTTAGGCGATCTCCACAATTTTTGTGCGTTGGAACAACAACCATACCATCAAGCTTGAACTCGACTTCATACATGTGTACTTTGCTACACTCGCACATGCACGAAATAATATTTTGCCACTATATTTGCTTATTTGAAAGATTTAACTAAGGGATTTTTTCCTATGAAACTACTTGAAAAAGTATTTAGCATTTACTTTTTTTATAATTTTGTTAGCTAGTCCAATGGGAATGAATGCTGCCTTCGCAGCAAACACTTGGTATGTTGGTGAAGGACTAAAGCAAGGAGATTATTTTAGGTATACACTATGCCATTTTGATTACAAAAAATGTTCAGAATTTGAAATGGATTTCTGGGTTGAAAATAAGACTGACACAGGTGATTGGAATCTGCAGGTTCTTGTCATAGATGGTGATAAAAAAATTAAAGGAGACATGATAGTTGGTAGAGTTGCGCCAGAACCTATTGGTGGAAGTGACAACCTTTCTCCCTATCGAGCCGTATACAAATCGTCTTTAGTATGGCTTTCAGGATTTACGACACGCGTAGATCCAAAAGACTTTGATAAACCAGCTTGGGGCAAAATTGCAAATATTGGTGGTCAGCAAGTAGGACCCTTTCCTCCCCATACTGAAACAATTACTGTTCCAGCTGGTACATTTGAAACACGTGTTATTGGTTTTCATAAAGGAACAGACAACAAGATATGGGTATGGGATAACTTTCCATTTCCTATTAAAGCACTTGCCTTTGTTGATGTGACCGCTGGCACGATCCCAGTTGAGTATGAATTTGAATTGTTAGAATACGGAAATACTGTAAATCCACCGGACTTTCTAGAAACCGTTTCTACACCAACAACTACACAAAAAGAATGCCCTCCAGACAGTACATTTGTTAGAGGAAAATCTAACCTAGATTCTGGTAAAATGATTATTGACTACAGATATGCTCCTGAGAATCCAAAACCGGGTTGCACAATTCAATGGAACTTGGATTTTAACAAATCGTTTGATGAAACTCAATTTGAATCCGATGTTCACTATGACATATTTGTTGTAGATGAAGACGACAAGGCACTAAGGTCACTTGCAACCGATGAAGGCAGAACCCATCTATTTACACCGGACGGGAAGGATCTACTGTTCATGGATGTCAAGGAACCAAAAGGAATAGCCCACTATGCTATTCTTGTTCGTGGAACTGGTCCTGATGGCGTTGATCCTAATCCAGAAAAGAGTGGAATACTCAGAATTGATCTTGCTATTGGAGAAGGAAAAGTTCCTCCACCAGTAGTAACACCTCCAAAAGAGACTACACCCACTCCAACACCACCAAAACAATGCCTAATAGCAACTGCAGCATTTGGGTCTGAATTGGCACCTCAAGTTCAGATGCTAAGAGAAACAAGAGACAATGTGGTTATGCAGACACAATCTGGCGCCGCATTTATGACCGCATTTAATTCTGTATACTATTCCTTTGCGCCTACAGTAGCAGACTGGGAAAGACAATATCCAGTATTTAGAGAAGTTGTCAAGACTAGCATAACACCACTAATCACAACACTTTCCATTCTAAACTATGTCAATATTGATTCAGAGACTGAGATGTTAGGATATGGAATAGGTGTAATATTGCTAAACCTAGGTATGTATTTTGTTGCTCCAGCTTTTGTTATAATGAGATTGACGCGACGCAATAAATGAAGCATATAGGATTTTTTGGAATAATGCCGATAATGAATGACTAACAAAGTAAAGATTGCAATATTTTCTGTGATAATAGGTGCAGCAGTAATAGGTCTCCTCTGGGCTACACTTTTTGCAAGGTTACCCGGCGGAGAAGAAAAAATAATTCCGCGTGAAGCAAGCAAGTGGCATTTAGGAAAGGGCGCCGAGTACAATCCCATCATGCAATATGACATCAACACAGCAACGATGAAATTTTCTGCAAAAATAGAATTCTTGTCAGATCAACCTGAAAAGAGAATGCATGTAGAGATTACTCCTCAATCTGGCACACAAATAACATACATATTTCGAATTAATAGTGCGTACACTTTCGATGAAGTATCAGAAGAGGCACAACCATATTTTACAACCTTGGATCAGACGATTTTTTCGATAAGAGATATTGCACTTGAAGACAGATATCTTGTTAAAGGGGCCATCTGGGGAACTATGTTTATTGGTGCACTGACGCAAGAAATTGCAATTACAGAACACGCCAAGACTTCCTTTGGATTTGGTTCTGCCAATGCCTTTATCGTATCATATGATATCGGTGACAAACAAACCAAGTTTTGGATAGTAGACAATCTTCCACTTCCTGTAAAGGCCGAAGTGTATGACATAGATGGGAATATGCAATATTCCTATGAGCTTACTTCACTTACTGCACCTTCTACACCCGGTTTTGGATAATAGCAATTTGTAAAAAGCCAGTCGCAGTACGCGGTTACCCTTTGATCAAATTTGCACCATACATGAAGTGAATGTGGTAGGATATCTATTCTGCCAGAATCAAAAAAGATCTTAACTCCCTCTTTTCCTTCATACATGTAGGCATCTTCAGTTTTTACATTTCCAAAAATTTCCACTGCCTTTGATTTTATTATCTCTCTTTTAATGGGAAATGTCTTTTTCGTTTTGTCTATTACAATACTAATATTCTCGGTTCCATAAGACTCAAAGTCGTTTATCTTATCTCTTTGTGGAAAGTTTAATGATAATACCATGCTGTACTTTTTTCCCACCCCAGTTGCAATCTCGTTAATTGTGGAATATGCAAGTGCGGGGTTCTTTGCTAGCAAAAATCTGATTTGTGGCATGTTTGATTTTAGTTCTTTTTGTAGATCTTGTGTCAGTGTAGAAAAGCTCATGATTTGAAATTCAAATTTTCAGCATATATTCATTCAGGTTATCTTTTTTAGTTGTGGATTTGGGTATATGTCATGTTACCGCTTGACAAGGATGGTATGCCATATGACGAGGGGTCAGAAAAGGCAAGCAGTGTTGAAGACTACAAGGTAACATGCATTCAGTTTATCAAAGACATCAGCAACGACTACCTTGCTTGGGTTGATTATTACAAACTTCCTACAGAAGAAGACAAGAGAAGACGTGATAAAATTTCTGCAATAGTTGAAAGAACAAACGAATGGATTGCAAAAGTTGCTACCACAATAAAGGGTGTAGATGTAGTGATGGATGATGGAATTCAAAAGATGGCAGAAACCACTGCTGGCTATCCATTTCAAATTGGGGTCTTTGTCAATAAAAGCTCTGGCTATACAGTAGCAAAACCTGGTCTCATAGATATCAACATAAAATCTGTGGGTAGAGAGAGTCGCAAAGTCAGGCTTGGGTGGCATCAAAAGGATCAGCGCTTTTTGATAAAGTCAACCGCAAAAGGAGTCTCCATTGATGAATCAGGTATGACAGATCAAGAGTTTGAGATGCTTGATCTGCATCTAAATATGAACGCCCAAGAGTGCAAACAGCGCGACATCATTTCCTTTACGGTTATCGTAGCAGAGATGCATGATGGTCAAGAGTATGACAGACGCGGTGTTACAACAGTTATTCACATAACGTGACTTGTAAAACAATTCTTGATTCTTCAGATCTTTTATTGGTGTACTTTAACTGTGAAATTTTTCTTGTTAGATTTTCATCTGTTACAAGAGATGCAATCCCAGAAAATATTGCACCCTTGTATTCTATTTTTACGTCTGGGTTAGAAATTGCATTTTTCAGCCAGTCGCTTTGCGGGTTTCGTCGTGAAAAATACATCTTGTTATTGTAAAAGACGGCCCTTAGCTCTACAGCATGTGGTCTGCCAGTCTTGCGGCCTTTTGTAGTTAAAATGGCCTTGAAGACATCTCCCTCCTCAGCCTTCATGCAAGTCGTTTTGTTCTAAAGAATTTAACCCCTTGGATTGAAAACTCTGATATCTGATTCAATAAACTAAAAGAAAGAGCCCTAGACATGGCAACAGACCTTAAAGCAATAAACAGCAACCAGCATACAGCGGATGAGTTCTGTGGCAAAAAAGTAATGGACAGAGAGGGAATTCACTATGGAACAATAAAGCACTTACACATAAACCCAAACACAATGGAAGTATCAGGAATTACAGTTCATGAAGGTTTTCACAAGGAGTACTTTTTGTCGCGTGATTATATCGACAAATTTACTGAAGAGTCAGTTTTACTTGGGACACCGCCCCTGCGAAAAGATGTACCAGTTGTAGATATAGATGGTCATAAGATTGGCAAGATAAAAAAACTAAATAGAAATCCAGACACTAACGAGCTTGAATCAATCGAAGTCTCAGGACTTGTACACTCCAAAATTTTCCCAAAGACAGAAATCTGGGGGGTGGGTGAAAAAGTCATTTTAAGGCTGACAAAAGACCGGTACAAAAAATCCGACTGATTATACATACAAATTTTTTGCTTACCAATTTATAGTGCACAAAATGATTCTTCATCATTGTACGCTGTAGAGACAAAATCGCTTTCTAAGATTTATGGTACGGGAATAAAGGCAGTTGATGAAGTTTCTATACAAGTTAACGATGGTGAGATCTTTGGATTTTTAGGACCAAATGGCGCTGGAAAAAGCACCACCATTATGATTCTAACCACTCTGTTAAAACCAACATCTGGCAGTGCATACGTTGCAGGCTTTGATGTCGTTATCCAAGCAAAAAAAGTCAGAGAAAAAATTGGTTATGTACAGCAAGAATCTACGGTAGACGAATATCTTACAGGGAGAGAAAACCTGGAGCTTCAGGCAAGACTAAACCACATTCAAAAAGATTTAGTAAAAAAGCGAGTAGATGAACTCCTAGAACTTGTTGAACTCTCAGATAGACAGAATGATTCTGTAAATACGTATTCTGGCGGAATGCGAAAGAGGCTTGACATTGCTAGTGGGCTATTACATAGACCTAAAGTTCTATTTCTAGACGAGCCAACCCTAGGCCTAGACATACAGACGAGATACAAGATCTGGGAATACATCAAAAGCATACACAAAGAATTTGGAATGTCAATATTTCTCACCACGCACTACATGGAAGAAGCTGACAGACTTTGCGATAATATCTCAATAATTGACTATGGCAAAATCAAGGTTACGGGGTCTCCAAAATCCCTCAAAAGTGCACTTGGAAATGAGATTGTGGCCTTTGAGCTCAATTCAGACATGAAATTGGAAACCTTGCTTTCTGAACTGAAAAAAATTCCGCTTGTAAAGGACATAAAGACAAGCGGTGAGGAAGTTACAGTTTTTTCTACAAGTGGGGATCAAGTGATGCCAAAAATATTTGAGATTTCAACTAACCTTGGAATAAAAATAGAGACAATTTCACTTACAAGACCCACTCTTGATGACGTCTTTATTTCATACACAGGAAGAGAGCTGCGCGATGAAAATGGCAGTTACAACAGAAAAAAAGAACGCGAAAAAATGAGGAGAATAAGAGCTTGATTATTTCTGATACATATACAATCTTCTGGAGAGAAATGAAAAGATATCGCAAGTCACGAAGTGGAGTACTGATACGATTAATCCAGCCAGCAATTTGGATCATAGTAATTGGAAACACCTTTGCAGGAACACAGCCGTTGATAAAATCTGTTGGATATGATCTGTCATACATAGAATTCATGACTCCTGGCGTGATCATTCTTACTGCAATTTTTACAAGCATCTTTGGTGGTGTAAACACTTTGTGGGATAGAAGATATGGATTTATGAACAAGGTACTTGTGTCTCCAATTTCTAGATCGTCAATTGCAATTGGTAAGATGCTTGCAATATCTTTGATCTCTGCACTACAAGCAAGTCTAATCTTGGGCATAGCACTTGCAATTGGCGTAAGCTTTTCCAATCCTTTGGTGTTCATACCAATAATGTTGATTGTGATTGCGTTTTCACTTGGATTTTCTGGAATTTCTGTAATAGTGGCAGCTACGGCAAAATCACAAGAAACGTTTTGGGGAATAATCAACTTTCTTGGCATGCCGCTCTTTATGCTAAGCCCTGCCCTCTTTCCACTTGAACTTTTGCCAGACTGGTTAGCCTTTGTGGCAAAGCTAAATCCGGTGACTTATTCCGTACTTTTGATTAGGGAGATGATGACTGGAACTGTACAAACCATTTCTGTAGCCATGGAGATTGTAGTAATTTCGGTGTTTGTTGGTGCAATGGTGGCTTTGGCAAGCTATGTCTTTACAAGAGAGGTCAACAGGCCCTTCTAAATTGACCTAAATTGACAAAAACCCAAACAATTCCTAACTTTAGAGATCTTTTTAATATTCTGTAATTCATGAGAGTTGAAAAGGCTCCCACTAGTAGTACTTGGGACAGTAGCTATCTTACTGTTTAGTACGACTATACAATATTCTGTTGCTGAAACTGCTCCATCTTATATCACCCAGTGGGGCTCACAAGGACTTCAGGTAACGGGTCTATTTTCATTTCCACAAGATCTGGCTGTAGACTCTGCTGGAAATGTCTATGTTACAGATTATGGAAACAGGCGAATCCAGAAATTTGACAACGACGGAAACTTTTTGCATACTTGGGGAATCAAAGGATCTGGAAACGGACAGTTCCAAGCGCCTACTGGAATTGCAGTTGGAGGAGATTATGTTTATGTTCTTGATAATGACTTGAACCGTGTTCAAAAGTTTGATACTGTTGGCAAATACATAACACAATGGGGAATCAAGGGACAAAAACTAGGTCAGTTCATGTTACCGCAGGGAATTGCAGTTGATCCTAATGGCGATGTATATGTTGTTGACACTGGAAATAGTAGAATACAAAAATTCACATCCGATGGCAAGTTCCTGTTATCTTGGGGAACAAGTGGACTTGGAAATGGACAGTTCCTTAACCCACGCGGAATTGCAGCAGACAGTCAAGGAAGTATCTATGTATCAGACTCTGGCAACAACAGAATTCAAAAATTTACTGCAGATGGAGTTTTCATAAAGATTTTTGATGTATCCTCTGGTAGCAGTCTTAGGTATCCACAAGGACTAGATGTTGATTCTTCTGGCAATATCTATATCGCAGATACTGGCAACAACAGAATTTCTAAAATAGATAGGAATGGCGAATCTTTGGCTAATTGGGGGACCCAAGGAACGACAGATAGCAGCTTTAACAATCCAAAAGATGTAGAGGTTGATTCTGCCGGAAATGTGTTTGTAGCAGACAGCAGCAACCATAGAATCCAAAAGTTTGGTTATGTATCTACAGCGGCTGTCCAAGAAACACAAACGCCTCTGACATCATCAACACCATCAACACCACTAATACCATTGCCAAACGATAAGACTAATCCAACAATTAGTGCACCATCTGACATAACTGCAGAGGCAACTGGCATCCTAAGCACTGTTTCAATAGGTCAGGCAACGGCAACAGATGCTAGCGGAATTGCCTCACTTAGCAATAACGCACCAGAAAAATTTCCACTTGGCATAACAATGGTAACCTGGACTGCAACTGATGCGGCAGGAAATGTTGCACAGGATACACAACGTGTTACTGTAGCAGATAACACATCGCCAGTAATATCTGCGCCACCCCACAGAACGGTAGAGGCAACAAATTCAGGAAATACTATTGATCTTGGTAGACCTTCTACATCTGATGCCATTGGAGTAATCTCTATCACAAACAACGCACCACTAGTCTTTACACTAGGTGATACCATAGTAACATGGACTGCAACCGATGCTGCAGGAAACTCTGCAACTACAAAGCAGATAATTACTATTCAGGACACGACCAAGCCAATTATCAGCGCACCTGCTGATGTAGTTAGTGAAGCCACAAGCTCTGCAAACAACGTTGTAGTTTTAGGCGATGCTGCAGTAACAGACAATGGCGAAATACAGTCAACCACAAACAACGCGCCACCAGTTTTTCTACTTGGTGATACCATAGTAACTTGGACTGCAACTGACACTGCTGGCAATACCGCAACAGTCACACAAAACGTCAGGATGGTTGATACTACTGCACCAACAATAACACCTCCCTCTGATGTTGTCTTTGAAGCAGTATCGGTTTCAGATAACCCTGTGCCATTAGGAGACGCAACAGCAAGCGACATTCAATCTGTCACAATAACTAATGATGTATCAACAACTTTTCCACTAGGTGATACCATAGTAACATGGACTGCAACTGATTCATCAGGAAACTCGGCAACTGCAACTCAAAAGGTAAGCGTAATTGATACAACTTTGCCAATTCTTATCCTTCCTGCAGATGTAATTTCAGAGGCAACAAGCCCTGAAAATAATTTAGTATCTATAGGACAGGCTATTGTGGAAGATATCATAGGAATAGATTCCATTACAAACGATGCACCAGTAAACTTTGCATTTGGTACAACAACAGTAACATGGACTGCAGTAGATACTTCTGGAAACTCCATTTCTGCCAGCCAGACAATAACAATAGTAGATACAACTCCACCAGAGCTTCAAGTGCCAAATGATATCATTGCTGAAGCGACTGATCCCGCCTCAAATATAGTAGATCTGGGTATTGCCAGTGCGTTTGATATCATTGATGTAGATTCCATTACAAGCGATTCACCAGCAACCTTCCCATTTGGTGAAACAACAGTAACATGGACAGCAACTGACACTTCAGGAAACTCGGCAACTGCAACTCAAAAGGTAACTATCATAGATACAACACCATCAAACATAGTTGCACCAGCTGACGTAAGCTCAGAGGCAACTGATCCTGCAAGTAATATCATACCAATTGGTACTGCAACAGCAACAGACATCATAGGAATAGATTCCATTACAAATGATTCACCAGCAACCTTCCCCTTTGGAGAAACCATAGTAACCTGGACAGCAACTGATTCATCAGGAAATTCTGCTAGTACAACTCAAAAGGTAACTGTAATTGATACTACACCACCAAACATATTTGCACCTGTTGATGTCACTTCGGAGGCAACTGATCCTGCAAGCAATATCATACCAGTTGGTACTGCAACTGCAACAGATATCATAGGAATAGATTCCATTACAAATGATTCACCTGCAAGCTTCCCATTTGGTGATACGATAGTAACTTGGACTGCGACAGACACTTCAGGAAACTCGGCAACTGCAACTCAAAAGGTAACTATCATAGATACGACACCACCAGAGATAATTGCACCTGCAGACGTAACTTCGGAGGCAATAGGCCCTACAATCAATCCTGTCGTAATTGGTACCGCAACTGCAACTGACATCATTGATATAGGTTCCATTACAAGCGATGCGTTAGCAGTCTTTCCATTTGGGGAAACAATAGTAACTTGGACTGCAACTGACACTTCAGGAAACTCGGCTAGTGCTACTCAAAAGGTAACTATCATTGATACCACAGCACCTTTGCTTACTGTACCACAAGATGTTGTAACTGAAGCAGTCTCTACATCAGACAACACAGTTAAACTTGGTACTGCAACTGCAACCGATATCATTGATATAGATTCCATTACAAGTGATGCGCCGGAAACGTTCCCATTTGGGGAAACAATTGTTACATGGACTGCAACTGACACTTCAGGAAACTCTGTAACTGGTACTCAAAAGGTAACTATCATAGATACCACAGCACCAAACATATTTGCACCTGCTGATGTCACTTTTGAGGCAACCGATCCTGCAAGTAATATCATACCAATTGGTACCGCAACTGCAACTGACATCATAGATATAGATTCCATTACAAGTGATGCACCAGAAACTTTCCCCTTTGGTGATACCATAGTAACATGGACTACGACTGACACTTCAGGAAACTCGGCTAGTGCTACTCAAAAAGTATCTGTAATTGATACAACCGCTCCAGAGCTAATCCTTCCAGATAATATCATAATAGATGCTGTATCACTAGATAACTTGGTCAATATTGGTACTGCAACAGTAACTGATATTGTGGATTTGACACCACAAATACAAAACGATGCACCAGAAACCTTTCCACTAGGTGATACCATAGTAACTTGGACTGTAACTGACAAGTTTGGCAATTCTATATCAAGTACACAAACGGTTACGGTTCAGGCATGTGGGAATGATGTTTCATCTTATAATACCATAATTGGCGGGCCAACTGATGACAGATTATCTGGAACAAGCCTTGCTGACTTGATCTTTGGTTTAGCTGGTGATGATATTATAAGTGGTGGAATGGGAGACGACTGTATTTTGGGCGGAGATGGTGATGATATAATATTTGGCAACGATGATGAGGATTCGCTTTCTGGCGGTATAGGAAATGACATTATAAAAGCTGGCTCTGGAAATGATATGATTCATGGCAATGAAGGTTTGGATATTATAGATGGTGGGGATGATCATGATACCTGTAATGTTGGCGAAGCTGCAAGTGATGATCTTATCATAAAATGTGAATCAGGCCAGCTTTAGACTGATTATCCCACGATGATTCCATAAAATCTGACTAGACATGGAAAGAATGCGAGTCAAGTCTGGCACTATACGAACCATTGGATATGATGAATCAGAACAAACACTGGAAATAGAGCTTCATCATGGCGGGGTCTATCAGTATTTTGGAGTACCAATCAAGATCTATGATGGATTGATGAATGCCCAATCATCTTATGGGCAATACCTTACTAGATATATAAAAAACAGGTATAGACACAAGAAAATTTCCTGATTGTCATACTTCAAGTGATTCCATCTTGAAAATTAGTGTCCCATTTGAGGACAGTTTTCCTTATTGGTGTGTAAAGGGTAAAGCCAAAGTAAAGATATCCGAAGAGCAATCAAATAACGTATCAATTGTTGAGAAAATCGCGATAAAGTATCTTGACAGCTTAGATCATCCATGGGCAGAAAGAATGGTCGAGATGGCAAAAGAAGATATGACTAAAACCAAACATCGAAGATTTGTAAATAACATTTTAGAGGAACTTTCAGGACTTGCATGACCTGATTGCTGATAAACTGATTAACTGATTCGATTCATGTAGTACAACAACAGATTATATCTACCACAAAACAAAGCAATTCATGATTGCAAAACTTGTAGCATCAATGAGTTTTACCATGATCTTGGTGTTTGGCTTGCTTTTTGCTTTACTTGCAGCTTTAGGATTTTACTTTAACATTGGCATTTATGGAATGGTTGGAATGGGAATTGTTCTTGGTCTGATTCAGTGGGCAATAGGGCCTGCCATAGTGCGCTGGAGCACAAACATGAAACCATTAGACAAAGACGAATTTCCATGGATTGAAGGAACAGTCCATGAAATATGCATAAAAAACAAGACAAAGATCCCAAAGATAACAATTGCAAATACTGGCATGCCAAACGCTTTTGTCTTTGGCAGGACAAGTAAATCCGCCACTCTGACTATAACTAGAGGTTTGCTAAACTCATTGACTCAAGACGAAGTAAAAGGAGTGATTGCACACGAAATAGGTCACATAAAACATAACGACATGGTAGTAATGACAATCATTTCTGTCATACCTACCATAGCATATTTTATTGCAATGTCTACGATGTTTAGTAGATCAAGAAACCAGGGAGGTGCAGCTGTTTTAATTGGAGTAGGAGCATTTGCTGTTTATTTTATAACAAACCTTCTCATGCTGAATTTCTCAAGATTAAGAGAGTATTATGCTGACAATTTTGCAGGCCATCAAGTAAGACCCAGTCTTTTGGCTAGTGGATTGGCAAAGATAACTTATGGACTAAGCTTACAAAAACAGGAGGTGAAAAATTCTACACTGCGTTCATTTTATGCAGTTGACCCAGTTGCATCAAGTTACGAAGTCTCTAAATTTTCTTCTTATTACGCAGATCAGCACATCTCAGAAGAAGAGGTAAAAAAGGCAATGGACTGGGAAAGAAAAAGCAGCTTTAGCAAGTTTGGAGAGATTTTTAGAACACATCCATTGACTTTTAAAAGAATTGAAAAACTACATGAACTTGAGCGCCAACTATCCACGAGAAACTAACAAATTGCATGGTGTCAAACTTTTAGTTCGAATCTCTGAAATTTCAACTAAAATTACGACCAAGTTGGTCAGCTTCTCCCTATGAATTCGAACTTGTTTTAGGCGAATTTTATTGCTTTTAAGTTTGACTCATACATATAATCGAATTTGAATTAATTTTTGATGGACCTTTTTTTCAACCTGCGTAATATCCTGCTGAACTTAAGTTGGCTTATCTGCTGGTTTTGGCTTTGGTTTTGGTTGATTAGCACTTCTCCTAGCTTCTCTCTCATTTTTTGCCTTGACTTCCATAAATTGAAGAACTCCTTTAGAACCAAAATAGAAGACCACAACAGCCCCCATTACCCATGTAAAGTGTTGTATCACTGTGTTTGCAACAGCTGCGTCACTTGGATCTCTAGCGAATGTAAGAGCCGTGATGAGCAAGTAGACCACAGTTATAGAGGCAGTCATAGCACTCCTCATTTCTCCAGTTGAGATAGAATGTTCGATTGAAACATAATCTGCCAAAGCTAATACGCCAATGAATGTTACAATACCAATACTTGCAATAGCTGCGAAGAGATTGTCAATACTTATGAAGAGGTAAAGCAAAGCAATGTTTGCAACTATGATTGCCAAGGCACCAAGAGTCGCAATGCGAATGTTGTAACATTGTATTATTTCGCCAGTCTTCTCGTCCCTGTAACAACGCTTACTGCCTTCCATATTGACTGCAAACGTCTTAATTTTCCTATGTATTTAACTTGTTGATAATATATGAGAATGCTTTTGTTAAGTTATTGAAGTTACTAGGTTTGATCTTATAGCCTCATGATGACGGTTTTATGATTTACTGGTTTCAAGCAGGTAATTTATTGCATCAGTTAAAGTGAATACAAGATAACACTTGGGTGTTAATGATCTTATCTATGGCAGGGAGGCATTGGTCTGATTTGTGGTGGTGACATATGTGATTCCCTCTTTGAAGGTGAAGACGATGACTGAGCTAAACACTAGATTCGAATCCGTTTTAGGTCGATTTTTGTAGCTATTAAGTATCTTTTAGCCACAAAATTCGCTCTAAAATACATATTATAACACGACTTTTTTCATATAGATTATAATAATAACCAGATTACTTTAATCCGTGCCAAGTTCTAAAAAGCTATTTTTGCGAGCAAAAAAAGTCATACCATCAGGGATTAACAGCCCTGTCAGACGTTTCGACCCGTATCCGTTCTTTGTTAAAAAAGCACAGGGCAGTGCGATCTGGGATGTAGAAGGAAAAAAGTATCTTGACTTTTGTAATGGGTATGGCGCATTGCTTTTGGGACACCAAAGAAAAGAAATCATTTCCAGTGTATCATCACAGCTAAAAAAAGGCACACTATACTGTGCACCAACCGAGCTTGAAGTCGAACTAGCTGAATTAATAAATAAAAATTATCAATCAATGGACAAAGTACGACTGGTAAATACAGGAAGCGAAGCTACCATGACTGCAATAAGACTTGCAAGAGGTTTTACAAAAAAGAAAAAAATCATAAAATTTGAAGGATGTTATCACGGTGCACACGATTCTGTACTTGTAAAGGCAGGCTCTGGCGCGGCACATCAGGGAATAGCATTTTCAGAAGGAGGACTGGAAGAAGTTTCTAAACAAACCCTTGTGGTACAGTATAACAATTCACAAGAGCTGGATCATATATTACAAAAACAAAAAGATGTTGCAGGTGTTATAATAGAACCGGTCTTGGCAAACATGGGTCTTGTACCACCACAAAAAAAGTTTCTTTACGAGATTAGAAAAATAACTAGAGACCACGATGTACCTTTGATATTTGACGAAGTCATTACAGGGTATAGAATGTCAACAGGTGGAGCACAACAATATTTTTCAATAAAACCAGATATAACCACACTAGGAAAGGCACTAGGCAACGGCTTTGTTATTGCTGCAATAGGTGGCAAAGCAGAAATCATGGACAAGCTTTCTCCACAAGGCAAGGTATACCAGGCAAGCACGTATGCAGGAAATCCCGTATCAGTTGCAGCCGCAATAGAATCTGTAAAAACCCTAAACAGGCACAAAAACAGGATATATCCAAAACTTGCAGTATGCTGTGCCATACTTGCAAGAACCATAGGAGATTTGGCAAAGGATATGAAGATTCCACACCAGATTAATTTTATCAGCTCCATGTTTCAGATCTTTTTTACTGACAAGCCAGTAACAGATTACAGGTCTGCAAAAAGAGCTGATGCAAAAAAATTCAAGAAATTATTTAATGCATTATTAAAAAACGGTGTCTTTATAGCTCCATCCCAGTTTGAGACCATATTCTTGTCAGACTCGCACACAATTCCTGACTTGCAAAAGACCATAGATGCGTACCACAAATCTCTCAAAGCGGTGAAGAGTTGAAGTATAAAATCGGTACACGTGGTAGCCCACTTTCGCTTGCACAGACAAACTGGGTCATATCAGAGCTGAAAAAAAAATCACCGCAGACAGAGTTTGACATACTAACAATAAAAACAAAAGGCGACACTGATGCAAGACCACTATTTACCATAAACCAAAAAGGAATATTTGAAAAAGAAATTGATCGCGCGGTTGCAGAAAATAAAGTCGACTTTGCAGTCCACAGTCTAAAGGATGTGCCATCAGAGTTGCCAGATGATCTTATCTTGGCATGCATTCCAAAAAGGGAAGCTACAAATGATATTTTTATTTCAAAAGATGGTACAACACTTGAAACAATAAAAAAAGGATCTACAATAGGTACAAGCAGTCTGCGAAGAGCAGTCCAGGTATCAAGGAAGAGACCAGACCTTGTTGTAAAACCGATTCGAGGAAACATTGAAACAAGAATAAAAAAGCTTCAAGAAGGCGAGTTTGATGGCGTGGTTTTAGCACAAGCAGGAATTGCAAGGCTTGGAATTGATGTGAAATTTGAAAAACTAGCCACAAAGGATTTTCCGCCTTCGCCAGGACAAGGCGCAATAGCCATCGTATCAAGAAAAGACAACAATTCCCTCATAGAAATGCTGAAAAAAATTGAGGATCCTGATTCCAGAGTAGCAATTGAGGCTGAAAGGGCGCTCTCACTTTTTGTTGATTCAGGATGCAGGTTTCCAGTTGGTGCACTAGCACAAATAAAAGGTGACAAGCTCACACTTGAAGTTACAGTATATTCTATTGATGGAAAAAAATCAATTAACGTGGAAAAAATAGGAGACCCACTGCAGGCAGCAGAGCTTGGCAAACAAGCTGCAGCAGAGCTTTCACAACAAGGAGTTGCAGAGCTTGCCAAACACTGGAGAGATAAAGTGGAAGAGTGGAATAAAAAATGAAAGGCACAGTGTATATAGTTGGTGCAGGACCTGGAGATCCCAAACTTATCACACTAAAGGCAGTTGATGTAATCAAAAAAGCAGACGTTGTACTATATGACAGACTGATAAGCAAAGGAATCTTATCCATGATTCCAAAACGTACCAAAAAAATTTATGTGGGTCGTGGTGTCGGGGATGATTACAAACATCAACATTCCACAAATGATTTGATGCTAAAATTTGCAAAGACAGAAAAAAACATTGTCAGGCTCAAAGGCGGAGATCCTTTTATTTTTGGCAGAGGTGGTGAAGAAGCAGAGTTTTTAAAATTACATAAAATAAAATTTGAAATCATTCCAGGAATCACATCTGCAATTGGTTCTGCAGAATATTCTGGAATACCGCTTACTCATAGAGACTATGCATCATCTGCTGCATTTGTGACAGGTCATGAGGATGCCAAAAAGAAAAATGAATCTGTTAAATGGAAAAAACTTGCAACATCTGTGGATACCATTGTAATCATGATGGGGCTTTCAAGACTAGATATAATCTGCAAGAATCTGATATCTGGAGGAATGAACAAAAAAACCCCAGTTGCTGTAATACAAGATGGCACCACACCAAAGCACAGGATGGTAAAGGGCAATCTTGAAACCATATCTCACATAGTAAAACAGGCAAAAATCAAGCCGCCATCTATAATTATAGTAGGCAAAGTCGTGAATTTATCAGATATAATAGGCTGGAGAAAATGATAGCAGGAAAAACAATAGCAATTACCCGTTCAAAGGAAGACTCGGCAGAATTTATCCAGCTAATCGCAAATGCACAGGCAAAGGCAATACCGCTTCCAACAATCGAGCTGGTATCAAAGGGAGAAAAGATAGTTGACGAATTTCTAAAATCCATAAAAGAAGATGATCCAGATTTTTCTGTCTTTATGAGCTCAAAGGCAGTCAAGCTCCTCTTTGATACTGCAAGAAAGGTCTCAAAATTTGAAAAGCTCCAGCTTGCAGTTGCAAATACCACAGTAATTGCAGTAGGTCCAAAGACAAAAGCTGCACTTGAAGCAGAAGGCATTAGGGTAGCACACATGCCACAGCGTTATTCTTCTGTGGGAATTGGCGAAGTCATTACAAGACTACACCCAGATGGAAAAAAAGTAATCATACCACGAAGCGGTGCATCAACTCCGTTTCTTGCCCAGCTACTTGAAAAGATTGGATTGAAAGTAAAGGAGATCTATCTTTACGATGTGTGCGCGTTTAAAGACACATCACAGTGGAATGAGTTTAGAGAACTATTTTCAAACAACAAAGTTGACGGAATAATATTTACAAGCGCATCTTCGGTGAACGCATTTTTTGAAATAATGTTGATGGACTCGGATGAAAAAAAATTATTGCAAGACCTTCAAGGGATTAAAGTTGTTGCGATCGGACCGTTTACTGCAGAAGAGCTGAAAAAATTTGGCACTATACCAGTAATTGCAGATGTGCATACGGTTTTGGGAGCCTTTGAGACAGTAAAAAATTGTTTTAATTAACTTGGCCTGTTAAAAAATCAAATTTTTTCAGATTACTGATAAATTGGTGGTGTGAATCCAATAAGACTAGAACCAAGATTTGTGAATATTGGACTTAATTTTACCTTTCAATTCGGCTGTGATATCTTCAGGTTTCATGCCGTGATCCTTTGTGGCGTGAGATGCACATTGTGAGAGAATTTCTTCCTCCGTCTTGCCCTTTGCTACAAAACCACAGTCAAACCCAACATCTTTGCATTTGAATTTTAACATGTCATATTGAAATTAGATCAAGTAATTAGATGTTTCCTGGCAGTGTCTTTTCCAATTTTGTTTTGCTTGAGAAAACATAGTAAGCTAACAAGACTTTTGTCTAGAGTTCAATTTATCTAATTATCACTTCCAAAAAGCATCTAACTTACAAACAAAAAAGTTAGCTAGGTAAGAGGATAGTGTGAAAAGTTTGATACTCTCTACAATAAGATTTAGGGTTTCATGTGAAACACATTTTCTGGTTGAACTTTGAGAATTACTCTTTTTTCTGTTGGTGATCTAAACGGATACTTGTCAACACCTAGATACCTCTTTGCCAGCTTGTCAATGTGGTCATCTACACCTTTTGATGTCTGCTCAATTACTTTACCTCTTATCGTCACCATGTTGTATGGATTGTTATGCTCAACAATAGATATAGATACACGTGAATCTCTTGATACGTTTTTTTGCTTAGTCCTTCCCTCTGCAGTATTTATCAGAATTGCTTTTCCATCAAAATCAATCCATGTAGGAGTGATCTGTGGCGAACCATCTTTCATAAGAGTGGCAACGAATGCAAAGTTCTTTCCTGTCAGCATCTGTATTACTGAATCATCAATCTCTCGGTTAATCTGCATGATGGTTAGACATCCTACTAGCTTTTCAAGTTTTTTAAAAAATTAGGTTCGAATTCATTTAGTTCCACCACTTTAACGATTCTTAAATTACTGAAGTTGCTTTAGAAAAAACGGGCCCGGAGGGACTCGGGTACCATCATGGTCCTATTTTGGACCCACTTTGTGCGTAAAAATTTGATAAATATAAAAAATTGAAAAAATTCATCCTATATTGAAATTGGTCTGATCGGAGTTTTAAAAATGAAGGAAACAATAATATCTTTAAAATAATCTACGCACTACATAGAAAAACATGAGAAACATCAATGAAATCATGCCAAAGATACCAAATATGAGATGGGGAGCTTTACTGAACAGAGAACCAACCAATAAAAAAATACAACAAATGGATAAGATATTTCCTCACAATGGCAAGTGGCACACTGTTTTTGAAGAAGAAGAACAGGTCTTCGTTGATGGAGTACGTATTTGGAAAAAAGACACAAGTTCGTGGACATAGAGTCTGGCTATTCAAATGAGGGAGAAGCAGTAATGCATGTATCAAATGTCGTTACTGATTTGATAAAGACCGAAAGTATTCTCAGAGCAGCTCCTTCTGCAATAATTCTTCAGTACATTATATTCGGTATGTTGACCACAACATTAGCTGATTCCACAAAAGCCATACTCTCTGTTGTTGCCTGGTTTATCTTCTTTATTCATTCAGTCGCTTGGAAGTTTGTGATTCGAAGAATAATGGAACGCGGTATCATGTCCAAAAGAACCATAAAAAGGGAGCATAAATACAGCGTGAGGATGGTTCTGTAAATGATCGACTGTGAATGTTGCAAACTGCCAATGGATGGAATAATCATACATGGCCCAAAATGTAGAAAGTATTATGATGATAAAGCCAAAGAGGATTTCGTGAGAGGACATAAATGAAAATCTAGTCGAATGTGCCTATAATTATCTAACAAAATACGATAGACGAAGAATCAGACGACGAGTAAATCTTCCAACCTATCTTTTTTTACTAAACACCTT
>CAYZOW010000007.1:0-19139 GCA_964480245.1 uncultured Nitrosopumilaceae archaeon
TATTGGGAGGGTCCTTGCGTCAGCAGCAAATGTTACTATTACAAAATATTTTTGGATAACCAAGCAAATGTGATATTTGAATTTAATACAAAGAACTCAGGAGGTCAGGAGATTACTAAATGTGAATCCACAAAGGCATATGACGATAATCAATGGTATCATGTAGTTGCAGTAAGAAACAGTACAGAACCCGATCAATGTATATTATACATTTCTTACTTGAACGGAAACGATACTGAATCGGCAATTATTAGCACCTGTGGTGCTTCTTGCCCTAGCGATAGCGTTATTACTGATGGATACTGGCGTGTTGGCACTAACAAACAAGAAACCGGTAACTGGTTTAAAGGCTGGATTGATGATGTAATTCACTGGAACGAAAAAGCTTTGTCTGCAACCGAAGCTGATGATCTATCAAGGACAAACTACGGAACTGGTGCCCACAAACTTGATTTACGCTTGGACATAACAGATCAAGATGGTAATTACATCACAAACCTTGTCAACGACTCGGCAGTTGCCGTGCCTTTCTTTGATCCCAAAGCTCAAGATGACAATTATGATGGCACTTATGGCACATTCAACACTACAACGGTTCTTTCTAAGATCAGCTTGTCTGCCAATGAACGATTAAACTTCACAATAAATTGGGTGCCTTCAACAACAAAATGGAAGGCGCTAGAACTTGATATGAAAATAGATGATGAGAACATGATACCTTATCCAAGTTTTCTTCAAATACCGCAACCAGATGCAACTTTGTCTGGATATTACACTTTTGACAATGACGACGAGATAAAAGTTCTTGTCACTAACTCTGGTACAACTGGAGCTTGGTTCACATATCAAGGAAGTAGGGTTACCTTTGATGATTTAAGCACGACAACCTCGTATGCAGGTATTATAAAACGACTTAACGGCACTGTCGTTGACGTAAACAACGACAGCATATTGGTACCTCCAGGCTATACTGCTGAGATAAACTTTACTCAGCCCAAAAGCACTCCTACAAACAGTGCTGAAACTGCAAACCTGATACCTCCTAGTACATACAAGATGTATGTCTATCTAAAGGGATATGATGAGACAGGACAGCTCTTTTTGAGAACGAAAAACATAGGTTCTGTAACAGTAATAGATTAGTACTGTAAGTTCTACTTGTTACATACACATATTCTTTATATAAAAAAGGTCAGTTTTTATAGCAATGGTAGAAGAAAACGCTAACAAACCAGATGGGCTCGCTGATGCATTAAAATACATAGATGCCTTGGTAGACGAGGCTGTCCAGATATACGAACTAGACCAAGAAAAGGCTAACGTCATAGATGAATTGTATGATTCATTAAAAATAATCACAAACTTTCTAGGGTTCTCAGTCGACCTTCATCCTGCACTTTTAAATTATCCGTCTGATACAAGAATTGTGCTTACTCCATCACTTGATATTCTTATCATAAAACCAAATTACAAATCTGAACAAAAAAGACTAGACGAATTTTCTTTAGATGAGATTTCAAATATAATGCGATTTACGTTTCCAACTCTCACCGGCATGGCAGCATCAGACAGGACGTCTACAAATAAGAAGATTGTATTTTTACGTAGTGCATCAAAGACATTAAAGCAGCTACGTAATGCAAACATTGAAGAGGGTGCGCATGAAACTGGTGTGCCAGTAAAAGAGGTAGGACAATAGACATGCAAACAGGACATGTGATGCATTTTCGTACAATTGAAGAACTGCAGGGGTCTATTGAGCAACATCTTGAAGATTTTAAAAAAAAGGCAGATGAATATTCAAAGGTAATTGGCGAAAAGATCAGAGCATCCGAAGAAGGTCAAAGTGAAGAGCTAGCAGAACTAAAAGAAAAGCTTGAGGGCTCTACGGATCCAAAAAAGAAACAGCCTTCAAAGAAAAAAGACCAAAAAAAGCACTGGTTTGAGATGGGCGCCATCTCTGTTTATGATGGGATTGGTGTAAAAGGCGAGCTTGAATTGTATTTCGAAGCATTAGATGAGATAAAATCAAACATAGAAAGCCTACAGAAGGTAAAGGAAGCAGTAAGTGGCCTTGTCTCAAGAGGGCTTAGAAAGGACCTAGGCTATACAGTACTAATAAGACATAACATGCCAGTTGAGATAGTTTTAATAAAATCAGATGTAGCAAGAAACAAATTCTCATATAAAGCGATCTACTCAGTTGGGACGGAGCCCTTAACAGTAAGTGTAATTTAGCAAATACAGGTGAGATGAAATAAAAGATTTACAAAATACTAGCAAATATGATATAAAAGATAAAACGACTAGATCAAATAAGCGATCAGTCCGATCAAAATTAGTAGACTTTCGTACAATATATTCTGACAAAAGCTCAGGAGATTCCGAAATGAGCAGAGTACAAAGTGAACAGATAGAGGAACTGTCTATATTTGATACCATGCCTGATTCAAAGATGTATGATTACAGGCTATCACTTGATCAGGTAAAGGAAGCACTATACAAGTATGGTCTTACTGGAAATCAGGCCAAGGTTTACATATTTTTGGGCAAATATGGTTCCAAAACAGCGCCCGAAGTATGCAAGGTATTAAAACTACCTAGAACAGAAACCTACCATCTGTTAACTACTCTACAGAACAAGGGAATTGTTTCTGCAACATTCCAGCATCCGATCAGATTCTCTGCTCTGCCCCTAAACAAGGCAGTCTGGGTACTTGTTAATGCAGAAAAAGAACGCGTTAAGGTTCTGGAAAGCCAAGAAGCAGAACTTGTAAAACTGTGGGATAATATTCCAGACTTTCAAGCAGAAAAAGAGATGAACGTAGAGAACAAGTTCCAGATGTTACAAGGAACCAATCAAATTCATAGTAAGATAAATGAAATGATAAATACTGCAAAAAAAGAATTCACGGTGTTAGGCTCGGAAAAAGACTTTTTGAAGTTTTACCACTCTGATTTTCTTGCACCGTTAGAGAATTCAGAAGTCGATCTAAAACTGTTAACGTCCTCATCTGATAGAACCATGTACATATTTGATGAAGTGGATAGAACAAAAGTAAAAAGAATGCCAGATGGAATAAAAGACAATTTATGCTTCATAATAAAAGACGATGATGAGCTGATCTTCTTTATGAAAAATGCTAACCAATCGGAACCACAGCTAACTGCGATGTGGACTGACTCTAATTCAATGATTCACTCAATGAAGCTCTTGTTTGGCTGCATTTGGGATAAATCCAAAAACGTGCATTTGTGAGCTAGGGAACTACCCGTGGGTGTAGCACTTGCAAACCAGATTCGCTTAGTTTCATAGGGTAAATCTGCTCACTGTGCCTTAGTCCACGCATCTTGATTACCTGAATCGTTCTTTCCATAGTGTCATCTCTTCTCGTATGATTAAGGAAGATGAGTCCAGAAGCTACATACCACTCTACCGGGGTCTTGCCAGCATCAGGACTTTCGGAGGTTAGAATTGATGCACAGTGTTGGTCTTCTAGAGCATGAATCATTCCTTGTAAACCTTGTCTTGCATAGAATTTGTTTGTGTATTGCATACCAAGCACTGTAAGCGAATCAACAACAAGACGTTTTGCTTCTATTCTTTTAATGCTACTCAGAATTAATTGTGTTAAATGCATAAACGGAAGTGTTTCACCACGATAAAGAGATTCGTCTAATGCAATGAAACCCTCTTCCATCTTAAATGGTCGCGCATCAATTATTAGCATCCTTCCTTCATCAATTAGTTTTTGAATATCCCAGCCAAAAATCTTAAAATCATTTTTTATTTCTCGCGGGCTTTCAGAAAGAGTAACAAATACTCCTGGCTCATCAAAATCTTTTGCACCCGAATGTAAGAATTGCATACCAAACGTTGTCTTCCCACTACCTGGTGGTCCTGACAAAACAATTGCCCTTCCTTCTCTGAATCCACCTGATATCATAGAATCAAAACCTGGAATTCCAGTTCTTACTTTAACTTGCGAGGAATCCATCATACAACAAAGTGGAAAATGAAAAGTCTATTTAAAGACTAGCAATATTATTCCAGTCATTTCCATTTTTGGAAGTGGGCTTTGGTGATACAACTGAAACAATAATTTCCATTTTTGGAAATAATTTTTTCTAATTTTGTATCTACAAATAAGATTAGTTTAAGTGCCATCTACCGCTAACTATTTTTAAAAGATGAAAGAGGCATGATCAGTGGCTAAAATTCTGGGAATTATAGGCGGTGGACAGCTTGGCATGATGCTAACAGAAGCAGCAAAGAAGATGCCAGAATACATTTCAGACGTAATAGTATTAGATCCTACAAGAAATTGTCCTGCTGCAAAAGTTGGCGCAAAGCAGATTGTTGCAGATTTTAAGGACAAAAATGCCATTGTTCAACTGTCACTGCAATCTAACATAATAACATATGAGATAGAATCTGGTAATAGTGAAGTCCTTGAATCATTAAATGGGAATGTTACCATAAATCCCTCTCCAGCTACTCTCCAAGTAATACAAGACAAATACGTACAAAAAAAATTCCTGCGTGAAAATGGTCTTCCTGTTTCAGACTTTATACAAGTTGAATCAGTTTCTGACCTAAAAGAGAAAATTTTATCCTTTGGATATCCAGTTATGCTCAAGACAAGAAGAGATGCTTATGACGGAAGAGGAAATTTTAGAATAGAAAAACCAGATCAATTAGATCAAGCCTACCAGCAATTTGCTGGAAGACCAACAATGCTTGAAAAGGTTATCAATTTCCAAAAAGAAGTGTCTGTAATAGCTGCAAGAAATACCAAAGGGCAAATTGCTACATATCCACTTGTAGAAAACATTCATGCTGAAAACATACTTGAAATGACAATAGCTCCAGCTAGAGTAAGTAAACAAGTTTCGGAAGAAGCAGAAAGAATTGCAAAAAAAACAATGGAAGTGCTGCATGGGGCAGGAGTCTTTGGCATCGAGATGTTTGTAACACAAGACGAGAAGGTTCTCATAAATGAGATAGCGCCAAGAGTGCATAACTCTGGTCACCACACTTTGCAGTCAAGTACCACTTCGCAGTTTGAACAGCACCTACGAGCAATACTTGGACTTGAACTTGGCAAAACCAATCTATTACACTATGCTGTGATGTGCAATATCTTGGGACCAAAAAATTTCCACGGAAGGTACCAACCAATAGAGATTCAACAAAAAGAAGGAGTATATTTAAAAATGTACCAAAAAGACGAGGCAAAACCCCAAAGAAAGATGGGTCACTTCAATATAGTGGATGTAAGAGATACAAAAGACATTGAAAACCTCGTCAGAAAAGCGAATGAAGTTAAAGGTTTAATAAAATTCAGTCCTGTTTGATCTTGTGAGCTATTCAAAAAAACCACTCGTTGGAATTATTATGGGTTCAAGTTCTGATAGTAAAATCATGCATGGAGCAGCAGCCGTTTTAGATGAATTTGGGATAAAACACGAGGATCAGATTGTATCAGCACATAGGACACCGACAAGATTAGCAGACTATGCAAAACATGCAGAAAAAAACGGATTCAAAGTAATAATTGCGGGAGCTGGAGGGTCTGCACATCTTCCAGGCATGATTGCTTCTCACAGTACCATTCCTGTAATAGGCGTGCCAATAATGGTTTATAATGACAAATCAGGAAATTCAGAACGCTTCAAGTTCTCTGCCTTTGGCGGACTTGATTCTCTACTTTCCATATCTGAGATGCCAACAGGTTCGTCAGTAGTCACAGTAGGAGTAAACAAGGCAGCAAATGCAGGACTTTATGCAATAAAAATACTTGCTAACGAATTTACTGAGTTGCAAAAAAAACTCAGAAAACACAAAGAGAAACAACACTACTCGGTAATCAAAGAATCTGAAGAGATGAAAAAACTGGGTCTTGCCAAATTTGCAAAGAAAAAATACAAAACATAACATCAAGCTTTTTAGGATATAAGAGATTTTACATCTATTTTTTTGCTGATTATATCAACCATCTTATCAATTTGATTAAGATCTTTTATGAATGGCACTACACCAAGGATATTGATTCCTGTAAGCTCATAAAGTGTAGCGGGAGCATTTTTTTCTGCAGCTGTTCCTTTTTCATCAAAATTATTTATGACAAGCCCCCGTACATTGATGTCATAATCTTTGCACATATTACATGTCATAATGGTGTGGTTTAATGTTCCAAGTGTTGCACGTGTCACTATAATAGTTTCAATAGCCATTGCTTTGATCATATCTGCGACAAAAAATTTTTTTGTAATGGGCGTCATTATCCCACCTATTCCTTCAATTAATACTATGTCATGCATAGAAAGCAACTTTTTGAATTTTGTAAGAATTAATGGCATGTCAATTGGCAATGATAACAATTTTGAGGCATCATATGGTGAAGTTGGAACTGGTAAAAAAACAGGATTTATCAGTTCTTCAGGATCTTTGATTCCTGCCACTTCTGCTAAAATGGCAACATCCGATGATTTGTATCCTGTTTTTTGTGGATATCCAGACGCAATTGGCTTCATAATTCCAACATTAACCCCATCCTTACGTAGAGTGCCAGCAATGCCAGCAGTAATGGCAGTTTTTCCTACGCCAGTATCAGTACCAGTTATAAAATAGCCTTTCACAAAACATCATTTTGTTCTTGTTCCTTATGAGTTCAGCGTATCATTATTAATGCCAAAACCAAACCTTGCACTAATTGAACTCTAAGGACTTCGTATGGCACCCTTACACACAGATGAGAGAGTGGAAAAAGTTTGATGTAATAACAAAAGGCAAAGGAATGTGGCTTATTGATTCTAATGGCAATAAGCTACTTGATGGGGTTGCAAGCATGTGGTGCAATGTTTGGGGCCATTCTAAAAGTGAACTTGTAAATGCCATGATAAGTCAAGCCAGAAGATTGCAACATTCATCATTGTTTAATCTTACAAACGATAAGGCGGAGTTGCTTGCTGAGAAACTTGTTAGCATTTCTCCAGGAATGAAAAAAGTATTTTATTCTGATAATGGTTCGACTGCAATGGAAATTGCATTCAAGATGGCCATTCAGTACTGGCAAAACATTGGAATTAAAGACAAAACTAAATTCGTTTCACTAGAAAATGGATATCATGGAGATACAATTGGTGCAATGTCAATAGGTTATGCACCATTTTTCTTTTCAAAATTCAAAAAATTACTTTTTCCGGTCATTAGAACACCAACTCCACACAAATATAGAATGCCAACCAGATTTACTTTCAAAGAATATCAGAATTATTGTATTGAAAAGATAGAAAATGTATTTTCAAAAAGGAGTGACCTTGTTGCTTTTGTTATGGAAAGTGGAGCACAGGTAGCTGGCGGAGTCATAATATATCCAACACATTTTCAGCAAAAAGTAAGTCAGCTCTGCAAAAAATATGATGTGTTATTTATCTTAGATGAGATTGCTACTGGTTTTGGCAGACTGGGCTCGTTTATGGAATATATCTCTCAAAAAAGCGTCCCAGACATCGTTTCATATGGAAAGATGCTTACTGGGGGTTACTTGCCACTGGCTGCAACTTTAACAAACAAAAGGATCTACGAATCATTTCTTGGCAACTATAAAGAGATGAGACACTTCTTCCATGGGCATACCTTTACAGGAAACCCTATTGCTGCAGCTACCGCACTTACAAATCTTAACCTATATGAGAAAAACAAGATAATGTCAAAAATCAAGAAAAATTCAAAACATTTCGAAACAAGAATTCATGAAATCGAAAGTTTACCACTTGTAGGCGATGTAAGACACAAAGGAATGCTGATGGGAATAGAGCTTGTTAGTGATAAAAAGAAAAAAACACCAATTAAAACAGAAAAATCTATACCAAAGAAAATTTTTGTTGAAGCCAAAAAGCACAAAATCTATCTTCGTACACTTGGTCACATCGTAATGCTTGTACCACCACTAGCAATTTCTACAAACGAGCTTGACTTTTTATTGGATGGTACTATCGATACAATAAAAAAAGTCACGAAGAAAGTTTAATCTAAAACTATCTTCTTCGTGCTCTTCTAAGTTTCACTGCGAGCTCTCTAATTTGTCGGTTCCTTACGACGATGGAAGCCATCAGTCGTCTTCCTTCCCTTCGTGCCATGTCACGCTCTCTTCTAGCTCCGTTAACAGCTGCGCGTGCCATAATCATTTGTCTGTGTGTTGGTGCTGGTTTAGCTCGCCTCTTTGATCTTCGCGATCTTTTTGATCGTCTTTTAGACGCCATGAACTGCCTGCAGAATAGTGATAATTAAGTATAGTGCATAAATCGTTTTCAACTCATCAAGCTTAACATTACACCTCTTTTTATATCACATAGTAGGAACACGAATGCCACAAATTCGCATTTGCCCAAATTGTAAGAAGGTTCTGCAAGTTGATGAGGTCCACACATGCCCAAGGACAACCGTATCATCAGATTTTATTGTATGCAACAAGTGCGGACATAAATACAGAGCTGGACAAGGACACATTTGCCCAACAATGATAAAGTGATCCAAATTATAATTGGGCGTTTAGACAAAAAAGCGTTTAACGTGACGAATTTTTGTGGTTTACAATTACAATAATCTTAATTAATAGATTCAAAAAATAAACACTGTGAATTCAGAACAGACTTTTATTATACAATGCAAGAAAAAAATTCTGTCAGGACAAAGAATTACTGTAGACGAAGCAGTTTCACTTATCAACATATCCGATGAATCACTACAATTTCTATCTGATGCTGCAAATGAAATAACTCGGGCATTCAATGGTAATACCGTTGACGTAGAAACTCTAATCAACGCAAAAAAAGGTACTTGCCCTGAAGACTGTACATTTTGTTCTCAATCAGGGTTTTACAAAACAGGCATTGACACTTACAAACTGCTATCGACTGAAATTATAGTAGATAATGCAAAAAAAGCAAGAGACGACGGGGCAAAAAGCTTCTGCCTTGTTTGCGCGTGGCGCGGACCATCAGAGCGTGACTTTGAGGAAATCTGCAAAATCGTAGAAAAAGTAAACTGCGAAGTGGGTATCGAGGTGAATTGCTCACTTGGATTTATCACCGATAACATGGCAAAACGCCTCAAAAAGCTTGGGGTAAAACGATACAATCACAATTTGGAGACCGCTAGAAGTTTCTTTTCAAAGATATGTACAACACATTCTTATCAAGATAGAATTGATACTGCACAAATAGTTAAAAAAAATGGTTTAGAGATTTGTTGTGGCGGGATTCTTGGCATGGGAGAATCCAGAATGCAAAGACTTGAGCTTGGTCTTGATCTTACAAAACTAAATCCAGAGGAATGCCCAATTAACATACTAGTTCCACAAAAAGGAACACCGCTTGAGCTCCAACCAAAACTTTCTATCGGCGAAATACTACGTACAATAGCAGTGTTTAGATTTTTGATGCCAAAAACCATTCTTAAGATAGCTGGGGGTCGCGAGGTTCATCTTGCAAATGATCAAGAAAAAGTTCTTCTTGGGGGTGCAAATGGCATCATAACTGGTGGATATCTTACTATTGGTGGTAATACACCACAAGAAGACTTTCAGATGATCTCAAAAATAGGTCTTGAAGCATAAATTTGATTTTGTAACTGTTAACCTTGAAAAAATAAAATCAAGGAACCTTTACAGAAAATTACAAGACAACAAAATAGATGGTCCATACATTACATTCAAAAGAAAAAAACTGATCAATCTTTGTTCAAATGATTACCTTGGGCTGCACGTAGACCAAATTCCAAAAAAACAACTACAGTCAAGCTCAAGACTTGTCGCAGGAAATGATCCTTTCTTTAGAATTTTAGAAGAGAAACTTGCACGCCATAAATCGCAAGAATCTGCACTGATATTTCCCACTGGTTACATGGCAAACCTGGGCTCAGTTGTTACCCTTGCCCGCAAGGGAGATCTGATTCTTAGCGATGAGCTAAACCATGCAAGCATAATTGAGGCCTGCAGGCTCTCAGGCGCAAGGATCGCTGTCTACAGGCATAATGATACTGAAGACGTTGAGAGAAAGCTCAAGCAGCAAGCAAACCACAAGTTCATAGTCACAGAAGGCATCTTTAGCATGGATGGAGATTTTTCCAACCTAAAGGAGATCGCTACCATTGCTGCCAGAAAAGGTGCCATACTTGTCCTAGATGATGCACATGGGGATTTTGTGACTGGTACTGATGGGAAGGGGACTGCTGAACATTTTGGAGTTGCAAAAAAAATTGACGTATACATAAGCAGTCTAAGCAAAGGACTAGGTGCATTTGGTGGATACGTTGCGTCCAAAAAAGATGTAATTGATCTTATGATAAATGTCTCAAGGCCTTTTATCTACACATCAGCTCTGCCAAGCCCCATTGTTGAATTTGCATTGAAAAGATTCCTGTCTAAAAGAGAAACGCAGAGAAAAAAACTATGGAAAAATGTCAAATCGTTGCACGCCGGTCTGGCATCTCTTGGATATGAGATCAGTTCATCAAGCCAGATAATTCCGATCATAATAGGAAATGAAAAAACAACGTTACAGTTTGGAAGGTATCTTTTTGAAAAAGGAGTATTTGCACAACCAATTAGATATCCTACAGTTCCACTTGGTCTTGCGAGGATAAGAATTTCAGTTACCGCTTGGTTGTCAAAAGATCATATTGACAAATCTATTAATGCGTTTGAATCTGTGGGCAAAAAATTTGGTGTGTTATAGCCTATAACGAAGCTAGGCGATCTGTAAACAGGCTAAAGAAGACTAACCAGTACGAAAAAGAAAGTTGGCATAAATTGCGCCTGCTAGAAGACCGCCCAATAGTATTCCAATTATTATGAATCTCTTGTTCACATGATGGCGTCAATACATGGAGGATAAAAATTGATACGGTAACGATCTGGAATAGATTTGGAACAACCTATTAATAAAAAAATGCCATATTCAAGACAATGCAAGAAGTTACTATTGCTATAGCAGCTATAGCAGGTTTGGGTTCGTTCCTAGCACCATGCATTTTACCTATGATACCTGCCTTTTTGGCCTATATCTCTGGGACAACAATAACCGAACTTCAGCGAAATAATGGAACTGTCAACCTAGTTTCAAACAGACTCAACATTGTACTAAATACAGTCTTCTTTGTTCTTGGGTTTTCAATTGTCTTTTCTGTTTTTGGCGTAATTTTAAACAGTGTATTATCTAGCTCAACAGCAAATCTGATTTCTGGATTTAATCAGATAGGCGGAGTCATCATAATTGGTTTTGGTGCATTTATGTTACTATCTACTAAATTCAAAAATCTTAATTTTGAAAAAAGATTCTTCCCAAATCGTACCAAAACCAGCTACCCACTTTCGTTTCTTTTTGGATTAGCCTTTGCGGCAGGTTGGACTCCATGCATTGGGCCAATTCTTGGAAGTGTTCTCACTTTAGCTGCAACATCACCAGGACAATCATTTACTTTACTTCTTGCCTATTCATTTGGACTTGGAATTCCATTTATTTTAATGGGAATATTCTTTTCAAGGTTTACAAGAATAATCAAATCGTTAAGCAGACATTTGAAATACTATTCTATAATCATGGGCTCTTTTATCATAGTACTGGGAGTTTTAGTATACACAAACCAGCTTGCAGCCATTGCAAGCTTTCCATTGTTGAATAATCTGTTATTGCCAGGATGAGAAAATGAAGACTGAAATAAAAACTGCAGTTATCATGGGAATAGTTCTAGTGGTAGGCATTGGAGGAGCCAGCGCCTATTTTTCTTCTTTAGAAGAACCCAAGATGTCTGATACACAAAATTCTCTGGAAAATGCCCAAAAACAGGAAGCTAATCATGCTCCCACTGTCTTAACCATCGACAAAAGCAGGTTCAAAAAGGCGCCCGACTTGGTCGGAATAGCAGGTTACATCAATACTAGCCCCGAAGAGCTCAAAGCAGCCATGAAGGACAAGGTCGTCCTTTATGACATATGGACTTATAGTTGCATAAACTGTATCAGAACTCTACCTTACATTACTGCGTGGAACGAAAAATATGCAGACAAAGGACTACTTATCATCGGGATACATTCTCCAGAGTTTGAGTTTGAAAAAGACATCAATAATGTAAAAACAGCTGTAGAAAATTATGAAATAAAATATCCAGTCGTTCTTGATAACGATATGAAAACTTGGAAAGCATTTGAAAACAGATATTGGCCAAGAAAATACATTGCAGACTCTGAAGGATACATAAGATATGATCACATAGGAGAAGGTGGATATGCAGAAACTGAAAAAATAATACAGCGACTTTTGGAAGAGCGAAGCCAGCTTCTTGGAGTGAATGTTGCTGCAGCTCAACCACTTGTTGATTTGGAAGAACATAAATTTTTAATGTCACAAACTCCAGAGCTTTACTTTGGATACAAATTTGCATTTGGAAGAAATCAACTTGGAAATTCTGAAGGTTTTAAACCAGATCAGATGGTGACTTATTCTATTCCTGACAAATTACAAGAAGATTATTTTTATCTTGAAGGTCAGTGGCAAAACTTAGATGACAGAATGAAACTTGTTTCAGAAAATGGAAAGATCGTACTTCCATACTTTGCAAAATCAGTTAATATCGTAGCTGCTGGGCAATCAGAATTACAGATCCTACTTGATGGCAATCCAATTACACCAGATGATGCTGGAACCGATATGCAAGACGGCTTGGTGCATGTCTCTGATGAAAGACTATACAACATCATTTCAACTAAAGATGCTACATCACATACGCTTACTATTATGGCAAAACCTGGTTTTGAAATTTACACGTTTACCTTTGGTTGAATATGTTTAGATAATAATGTTTCAAAACTCGAATTTAGAAATATTATTTCTAAGCATAGAAAAACATGCCAGACTGTAACTGTACACTGCTGTAACTGCAGTTACACAAAGAGGTGGAACATGCCTGCTTAAAACCTAGAATTTGATCTTTCGCAGGTGCAAAAATAAATGACTATCCTTAGCAAGTGGAATGAGCGCAGGGAGAGTATATCACAAAAGGTAATTGATAAAGTAAGGCCCGATACACCACTCAAACCAAAAATTGATGAGGCACAAAAAAAGCTACAGTTTCAGATAGTAAAGCTAGATGAGATTACACAAAAATTAAAAGAAAAAGATGAGTATATTTTCAAAAAAGTTGTTGAGGCAGTTAGAACTCAAAATAAGCAATATTCACAAGCATATGCTGCAGAACTTCATGAGATTAGAAAAATGAATAATATGGTTACAAATGCAAAGCTTGCAATGGAGCAAATTCAAATTAGACTAAACACAATTTCAGAGTTAGGAGATGTGGTGGTAACACTAAGCCCATGCATGTCAATAATCAAAGGACTTGGAGCAGGACTTGGCGGTCTCATGCCAGAGGCAAACGCATCCATGCAGGATCTCTCCACTATACTAGGTGATATCATGGCTGGCTCAGCAGTCAATGCAAATCACACACTTGCTGTAGATACTGGAAGTGCAGACACTGCAGCAATACTAGAAGAGGCGCAATCCATACTCGAAGGACACATACGTCAAACTATTCCAGAGGTTCCAAGTGACCTTCCCGCTGCAAAACGTACAGAGGCAACTACTTAGATTTTTTACTTATTTCTAAGAGAATTTTTTTAATCCTGGATATTGTTGGATAGCTGTAGCCACGCTTTCTATAGTTTGCAATCATCATCTTCCAGTTTTTTAATCTCCACTGAGCCTGCTCTGAAGTTACAGAGTGAACTTCGCGCTGAATTATGCTTTTTCGGCCTACTTTGAGCACGCCAGCGTCCTTTGCAGTCCACCTGTTTTTTGCAAAGTGAAGACCTGCCAAGATCTCTTCTATTGGCATTTCGTTAAAGTATTCCTGTAATTTTTTAATTTGTAAATCAGTTGGTTTTTGATCAGACTTTAAGGAAAGATCAAATTTTTCCACAGTGATAGTTATAGTGATGAGTATTTAATGTGAATTATCGAGTTATCTTTTACAGATTAGAGTAGAAAAATCTTTAGGTTTTTTCTGAGCTTTGCTTCCCCCAGAAGAATTCTTTTCTCATAAAAGAGTCAAGCTGGTCAAATGCTTCCATCGAGATCTGTTGGTTTCTAAACATTTGAGATATTAACAGAATGAATCTTTGCTGGAATTCTATATCGTGTTGATGGTACTTGTCTAACTTGTCTACAATCTCAGTCAGCTTGTCAAGTAGGGGTCTTACTTCATCAGATACTATCTTCTTGACTTCGCTGTTACTTGCAGCCGAGTCTTCAAACTGCTTTGGCATGCTTTCACGGAATCTCATTGACTATTTAAAACAAGAAAATCATGTTTTATCAATTAGTGTATATAACTTTACATTACATACATGAGACAGTTTGGTTTTCTGTCAACAATGAGACAGTTTTAGACTAGGAAAACTGTTTTAGCTTTCTCATGACGCCATCTAGATTGTTAAGAGGCACTATCTTTACCGTGTTAAAGTGTGCTATTCCTGCTTCTAGACATAGATTTTCGATATCATGAGCATTATCAGCCTCAAAAACTGCTACCCAAAGGTGTTCAAGTGCAGACATGTAAAAGCCAACAATTTTTTTTATTTTATATTTTTTCATATTTGATTTCATTTTGTTTTCAATTTGCATGAAAATTTTCTTGTTTGTTTTGTTGTTTAGTGGACAGGATTCTGGGCTGTGGGTTATGAACGCTCCAAACATCATAGAATTATTTCATTATAGGCGGTGGTTAAAAATGCTTACGAAGTAGAATTCAAAAATGTATACGTTAGAGAGCTCTGTCAAATCTACAAGTTTATGTTGATTTGAATTTAGATTGTGTTTTAAGTCTCTCTGCTAGTTTACTAAATATTTCATTATGACTAACATCACTAAAATTAACAGTTCCGCCTTCTTTTACAATCTGTTTTTCAAACTTTTCTTTAATTGCAAAAGATACTGATGAATAATGAAGTATGCCCTTCATTTTCTCTTGAACTATCGTTTCGGTATCGGGAAAACCAACTGGTGAAAAGATTATTCCATTAGCCCAATACATTGTAGGTATTCCACCACCCGCAGACCTAGTGGATGTAATGATTTGCCCTATCCACTCATCAAATTTTAATTCTACAACCTCATGAATGATGAGTTTTTGCCACGGTTCAATTACTATCTCCAAATCCCATTCTCATGCATACATCTTCGAGTTAAACATTATGTGTAGTGAGATCGCATTAATCTTGAAAATTTGATTAAACTACAGGTCAAAAATACGAGAATTCTATTTTAACAAGTAATCCGTTGAACCATCATGGAGGTTGTAAAAAGCAGCTGGGGAAACAGGTTCATAGTTGCTGCCATAGTGCAGGGCGGAATCATAACTCTCATGGCATTAAGTATGATAGGGATGCAGGTAGTTTTTACCAAAGTGAACATGATCCAATTTTTGTCTTTATCTTTTGAGGGACCTGCCAAATGGTTTTTTCTTGGACTGATGTTTTACTTGGTTCTAATTGTAGCTATAGCAGTAACTGCCGTATTTTACAGTCATTTAGAAATTAATATGAGAAAAAAGTTTTCTGGCGTATCAAACGTTCTTGCATGGATACACCTGATAGGCATGAATGTTGGGGGGGCGGGGGCAACTATTCTTATGATATTTGCAGGACTATCTGGCTCTGGAGCACTTTCATTATTTACTGAGGGGGAGCTAGGTCAACAAAACATTGCAGTAATGGATTCTTTTATCCCCCCAATTGCGTCATTTATTGGTGTTCTTGCAATAGGCGTTTTGTGTGGCGGTCTGGCTTACACAATAGCATATCTAAAGAAAACATGATCACAGATTTGGCGACAATATGGAATTAGACTAGAAAATTTGTAGTTTTTAGATGGGTTTAGCTTTTATTCGTACCACAAAAAGTTAGACAATCTTTTGGTGGGTAATGGGGGTGTTTTGACCCTTGGCTCGCACATATACGCACAGATGTTAAACCCCCCTACAAAAACCCACTTTTTGAAAAAATCACTACATGCGTAAATTTCAGAAAATTATACGGGGTTTAGCTTTTACGAAGGAATTTTTTCTCTGGTCTGAACTATCTCTATTTCTACAGTTTCTAGAGGTTCATCTACCACGTTTCGTCTAATGGAAAACATCTTGGGCTTGTTAAAGTCCTTTGTACAGTCTGGACATGCATACACAAGAACCCTATATTCATTGGGAGCTTTTGGATTGGAAAGCCGTGGGTAATAGACTAATCTTCCCCCACAATCGACGCAATATCTATTAGCACGTCGTGTTCTGGCCAATGCGAACCTCCTGCACATATCCTAATGTTGCGATCAGTATTTGATCTAGCCTGTCTAATAGAATAAACATAGATGTGATCTTGTATAATGTTTCAAATCTCGAGTTATGAAATATTAAAAACAAATACCAACGGTTTTTGTGTCGTGATGCACCAGAATCAAAATGATATATTTCTAAATTCGAATTTTGAAATATTAGGCGCCGCCCGTCAGACTTGAACTGACGACCAGCTGATTAACAGTCAGCTGCTCTACCACGCTGAGCTAGGGCGGCAACACGTTTTGTCCTAGGAGATGCGGATTTAATCTTTACTAAGATTATTTTTGGATCCCGGGGGATTTTTCAAAACGATAGATGCCGTCAAGAAAAACACGGTGATCCTTATTTTTGACCTTGGTGTTTTGCTGCAAGCTTGCTGCGGTTTGTGCAACATCGGTTAAGACAGGACCGGTTAAGATAACATCATCACCTTTTGTAACAACTTTAGTATCGCCACGTATTCTTGAAACTCTAGGAGCTCGTTCACCCTGAAAATTCTCAACTAGGATATTTTCATCCTTTACCTTCACTGTGATTGGAAAGTGCGCGTATACAATTTTCATTTTAAAGGTATAACCCTTTTGGACTCCCTCAATGAGTGTCTTGATTATTGATTTGACAGTATTGAATATCGCATAGTCTTTCTTTCGTGTACCAACTGACTTTATTATGACATTTTTACCGTTTACTTGAAGGTCTATTGGTATTTTTTTGAAATCTTTTCTTGTTTTGCCAAGAGGCCCCTCAACACGTAACATTTTCTTTGTTAATGAGACTTTAACGTTTTCTGGTACTGGTAGTGAGAATTCGTGCTGTTCTATCTGTTTAGTAGACATATCCTATCAACAATCCTCCTAATCCCTTCTTTATTGCTTCATGATGAGACAATACCCCTTGGTTTGTAGTTACTAGTAACATACCTTGCGAATATGATGGAAGATATTGCCGTTCCCATTTTCCATAATCGTCTTTTCTAACCTTGAATCTTGGCGTAATTGCACCACACTTTGTAATTTTGGCCAAAAGTTGGATCTTGAACTTTCCACCTCTCTTATCATCAATGTTCTCAAATTCCCCAATGTAATGGTGGTTTTGAAGAGTCTTTAGCACTTCCATAGCAAGCTTTGAGGCTGGCAGTACGACGCATTCGCCTTTGCGCCTGGCTTCCGTATTAAACAATGTCACAAACAAATTAGCAATTATGTTATTTGACGGCATCTTCTCACCTAAATTTCCTAAATCCTAATGATACTGCAACCTCTCTGAAGCAACGTCTGCATAACGCCAAGTCATACTTTTGTATAACTGCATTATAGTCTCCACAGCGTTTACACCAACGTGAACCTTTACCAAATTTATGTACAGTTCTTCCTGTTACTTTGTAGTCTCGATTCTTTGCCATTATACTACCTCTATACCAAATTCTTTAGTTAGAAATTCCTTTGCCTCCTGACTTGAAATTATGTGTCTTTTTCCAACACTTGCTTTATGCTTGCTTCTAAATCTGATATTAAATCCCGGTCGTTGTAATGAAATGGATACGTCTAATCCTAAAATGCCAACGTCTGGGTCATATTTTACACCAGGAATGTCGATGTGTTCCTTTATGCCAAATGAAAGATTACCAAATTCATCAAATGAAGAGCCTTTGATCTGATTACCCTTTGCCGCAAAAAGTCTTTTGATGAGCTCAAGAGCTGGTTTTCTTCTAAGTGTTACTGCAACACCTATTGGTTCTCCTTTATGTACGCCCCAATCTCTTTGTGTTGCTTTTGCATGTCGTGGGCTTGGTTTTTGCCCAGTAATTTGTAATAATGCAAGTTTTGCTTGTTCTATTGGCTCTCCAGACTTGCCAACGCCCATGTTTAATACTACTTTTGCAATTGAAATTTTTCTCATTTTGCTTTCTGTTATTTGCGACATAATCTCACTCTAGTTGTATTACAGGTTTGTCCTTTCCTACAGCCATAACAAGGTCTACTGGAATCTCGATTTCTCTTTCACCAATGTTTACCAGTGCACGCCTTGGAAGCACGAAGGTGCCTTCTTTGATTTCAACAACCTTACCTATATGACCAGCGTTAATTCCGCTTGTCACAATGACTTGACACCCTTTTTCCAATTTAATTACATCAAGAATTTTCCCTTCTGGAATTTGCATAATGCATGTATCTCCTACATTTACTTTGGTATCAGAAATAATTGAACGGCCATCATGAAAACCAATCTGGGTTTTTGAACCTCTAGTTGTTGTTTTTCTTGTTACTTTGACAAGTTTCTTTATTTTTTCTGATTCATTTATCTTGATTGGTCTAAGAACCATGGAGTCTTTTGGCACCAGCCTATAAACATCCGAAATGCCTGCAAGCTCAACCACGTCCATCAGTCCTATTCCATGGTGAAGTGATCTACGAGTTATGCCATCCACTTTTATTTTTCCACCATAAATTACAGATTTTGCTTCTCTTAGTGTGGTGACTAGTTTTAATGTGTCACGTACAAATACTGCAGTTGGAATTGCAACATGTTTTGGATGACCGCCAGGTCTTACTGTTACAACAAATCGTGAGTCCTTTCTTGTGATCCCCCAGAAAAGGGGCGCCATCTGTCTTTTTAGTTTCTTACTTCCAGATATGCTTACCATTATTCAGTCTCCTTTTTAGCTTGATTGGCCGCTTTTGTTTGTTTTATTTTTTTAGTACTAGATTTTGATGTCTTTTCCTTTGGTTTCGGTGTTTCTTTTGGT
>CAYZOW010000007.1:19239-41491 GCA_964480245.1 uncultured Nitrosopumilaceae archaeon
GGTGTTTCTTTTGGTTTTTCTTTTGGTTTTTCTTTTGGTTTTTCTTTTGGTTTTTGAGATTCTTTTGTTGGTAATTCCTTTGGTTTTAGAACTTTTGGCGATTCCTTTGGTGTTTCTTTTGGAGGTTCTGTAGCAACTTTCGTTTTTTGCCCCTCCAACCTACTTTGTCGCCACTTGTCATCTAGGTTCAAACCGGTAATCATAACATTTGATGTGTGAATGTAAATGTCCACATTCCCACCCTTGAGCTTTTCACGCTTTATTCCCTCCACTGCTACACCCCTTTTTTCAGTTGAAATTTGAGTTACTTTGCCGTCAATTCCCTTGAATTCTCCTCGCATTACTCGTACAGTGTCGCCTTTTACTACCCGTGTATTACGTTTCCCATATTTTTCTCGGAGATCTTTTGATAGTGTTGCTCCAAGCTGTTTACTTCTTATGTGATTGGTTGCTGTGTAGAATTGTCTGTTTCTAATTATTGTCGGTTTCATCTTATACCACCATTGACGCAAGATTTGCTATTCTTGGCCACTTCTCTGATGCTTCTACAGCGACGGGACCCTTGATCTCTGTTCCTTTTATCTCTCCTTCTGGAGTAACAAGTACAGCTGCATTATCCTCAAACATGATTCTTACTCCATTAAGTCTCTTAATTGGATATTTTTGTCGTACAATAACAGCACCATAGATTTGTTTTCTAAGTTCACCAGGCCCCTTTTTTACAACTACATTAACAAAATCTCCTACAGCTGCAGATGGATATCGCGAAACCCTCGTTTTTATTTTTTGCACCATTACAATTTCTAGTATTTTTGCCCCCGTGTTATCTGCACATACAACTCGGGCACCAAGTGGTAATGCTCTTGTTATGTATGGCCTAAATTCTTGAACCCCTTTAGCGGATACTGCACGACTCTTTGTTGCTGCCATTATTATAGAACCTCCACAACAACAAATGAAACACTTTTTGATATTGGCCTACACTCTGCAGTTAAAACTACATCGCCATCTTTTACATCAATACAAGATGGTTTGTATGCGTGAATCTTACTTTGGCTACGTGCATATCTTTTGAATTTGGTAATCATTTTTGGAAATTCTTGCTGAATTACAACCATCTTTGGGGCTTTTGAGCTAACCACCTTGCCTTCAATTAGTTTGCCCCTTACACTAAGTGTTCCATGGAATGGACATAAGTGATCTGCGCACTCTGTTTTTGGTGCCTGAACGGAAATTCCGATGTTTCTCGTCATGCCTTTACTCCTATTCTTTCCTGAGGTCTTTTTGTCAATTGATTCCCATCTACCAAGGTTTCCATTTTATCAAAAGAAAACCGCCACTGGGTGTTTGCTTTTGGTATTTTTTTAACTCCATTTTCAGTACTAAGAATCAGCATTGATTTTGTTTCGTCAATGATCTTTCCGCACAATCCAACAGTTTGTGCATTATTACATTTGACGACCTCAGCGTCAAGGCCTATTAGTTCATGCAATACAATATTTTCTGGCGTAATCATTGTTTTTTCACCTCATTTAGCCTCGTTAATATCCTTGCAATGTCCCTTCTTAGCGGTCGTATCTTTCCACTTTCTTTCCTAAGGGTTCCTTTGGATGCGTCTACACGTAGCTTTGTAAGTTCAGATCGAAGTTGTCCTAGTCTGTCTTTTAGATCGGTTTCATTAAATTCTCTTATAGTCTTCATCTTTAGTCTTGTCATTACTTTAGCTCCTCTTCCACTTCTTCATATGTCTCCACAGATTTCACAAGTTCTTCTTCCTGTGCTATTAATTCACTTTCTGTACGTGGTTTGGTTGGATCTTCTGGGATTTCTTCAATAATTGCAATTTCTTTCCCTTCCTCTTCTTCCACTTTCTTCTTCTTTACAGGTTCTTCCTTTATAGCTGACTTGAACTCAAATTCTGGAATGTAGTTTTCTTTTCTTGCAATTCGGATTCGCACACCTACAAGACCCATTTTTGTATTGACGTGAACTATATCCTCTAATACAACAACATCTGCATGATGGCCTGCCCGCGGCAAAATTCCCTTGTGATGTTTTTCAAAACTAGAGCGCTCTCCTCTAAGTTTGCCAGAAATTGTAATTTGTACACCCATTGCACCCGCACTCATTATTGTTTGCATAGTCCACATCACAGCACGTCTAAACGCAGTTCCCCTTGCAAGATGCTGTGACATCCTATTACACATTACACTTGGTTGCAGTTCTGGTTTGTCTATCTCGATTACTGAAATTTGTGGATTTTTAAGTCCAAAGTCCTTTTCAAGTGTTTTAGTCAAGTCACGTATGCCTACACCTTTTCTGCCTATTACTATTCCAGGTCTTGTTACATGAAGTGCAACCCTAGTTCCTGTTGGAGTTTTTTGTATATCTACATCTGAAAATCCAGATTCTTTGATGGCTTCCCTTAGATAGTCCTTAAGCAACATAATCTTGTAACTATCATTGATCACGTTTTTTACAGATGACATTCTAGATTTCCTGCGCTACAAGTTCTACATGTGTCAGTATGTCTATCTTTGGGCTTGCTCTTCCCATTGCACGCGGAATAAATCTCTCTATTTTTCTTCCTTTGTGAACAGTTGCATTTACAATTCTTAGTCTGTCTAAATCCATACCGCGGTATTCTGCGTTTGATTCTAAGTTGTCAAGTAGCTTGATAAATTCATTAGCCGCTTTTTGTGGGTAACGTCCTGACATTACACCAGTATCGGATTTATGCCCGACCTCGTTGTTATATCTTCGAAAAGCAACAGCGCGCTTTAACCTTACAACATCTTGTAAATAGTCTCTTGCTTTTTCAATTGACATGCCTTTTATTGCGACAGCGATTTCACGCGCATGCTTGTGTGAAATTGTTTTTTCTCTAAGGGCAGAGCGCACATGCTTTGTTTTATCATAGTTTTGAAAAGCGTACTTGAAGTTTGGCATGTTAATCACTTTAATGGCACATATAAGCTGGACCTTGATGCTCCTACACCAGGTGCTCCATGAATTACTCTTTTGTTTGTCATCACATATTCTCCGATATAATGACCAATCATTTCCGGCTTTATGATAACAGGCACAAATTCTTTACCAGAAAAAACACTTACCGTAACACCAACCATGTATGGCATAACAATCAAACTACGTAGGTGCGTTTTGATTGGAGTTGTTAGTTTGCCTGCTTTAGCCAGTTTTATTTCATCTAACAGCTTTCTTTTACCGTCTGTAATTCCCCTCGTTAGGGATCTTCGTGATCTTGCTGGCAGAAGCGCAAACAGCTTTTCCAGTGACAAATTCTGAAGATCTTCCATTGCAACGCCACGATATTTGAATTCTTTAACCATTCAAACTCACCATTATTCGACTGAATTCAAAGCAGACCATATTATAGCATTCCTATCTTTGTTGCAAGATCCCTTGCCTTTTCTGCGGTCTGGAATTTAACAAAGGCCTTTTTGCCGTAAACTGTTTTGCACACGTTTACATCAGTAGGCTCTTCGTTGTATAGAATTTTAACCGCTTCCATAATTTTTGATTTTGTGGCATTAGCTTTTACTATAAAGCATATTCTGTTTTCTTTTTCAACCAGCGCAAATGTTTTTTCTGTAATGTATGGCTTAAGGACTATCTGAATGGCTTCGTCAGTATTCATCTTATTGTCACCATAAGTTCCAAATGTGGAGATTTTATTTTTGCAAGATCTTCAATTGCACCTTTTGAAAATACTGTTAATCTTATAGGCTGTGAACCTGGAACCAAATCCAGAACGCTTAGGTTGTTTACTGATTTTACATCTACGCCTAAAAATGTACCACATGCCTTAGAAAGATTTTTTGAATCTTTTACCACGACAAGTATACTTTTGCCTACCTTAGTTTTCCTCCCACGTAAAAGCGACTTACCAGAACGACGTTTTAGCCTTGATCTTAGCCTCTCTATATCTTGTGTTAGATTTAGTGCATCAAAGAATTTTGCCAAATCTTTTGATTTTGATATAGATTCAATTTCGTCAGAAACAACAATTGGGAATGATTCTAGTTTATCAATTTTATGACCTCGTGATTTTATTAAGGATGCAGATGCGGTAGCTGCAATTGCAGAGCAGAGCGCAAGTTTATTTTCTTTTTTGTTTAACATTTTGTAAACTATTTTTTCTGTGGTAGGTGGATGTGCCTGTCTTCCCCCTCTAACCATAGCCACTCCGCCACCTTGTCCCTGTCTTCCACCGCCTCCACCACGCATTCTTGCTACTCTTGCTTGATGATGACCTGTTGGTGGACTGTTTGATTCTGCTACTACATCCATACCAGCATTGGCATATCTTCCTTGGATCTGAAAGTGGTGCGATTCAAGATTCACGTATGCTTTGTGTAAGAGATCAGTTCTAAGAGGAGTAGAAAATACAAGCGGCAATTCCACTTCACCTGCATTTGAACCATTTATTGAAAAAACCGGTGTCTTCATACCATTATCTCCAAAACATTAGGTATTGTTACTTTTGAAACTCTTTGTCGCATGGGAGATCGTAGCTTGACTAGTCGCCTGTAAGTGCCAGGAATTGATCCTCGGATCACAACATAATCACCATCTACCAATCCGAAATGCTTGAATCCACCTGCAGGATTTATTTTGAACTCGTTAGTTTTTGTATTACTAATTATCATGATTCTATTATTGTACTGTGTTCTTTGGTGAAATCCGCGCTGACCTGCTCGTGGAACTGTGTACATTATTGTTGAAGGACTGATTGGACCTAGTGTGCCAACAGCTCTTACACTCTTTCTTGATTTGTGCTGCTTCTTTTTTACACCCCACCTTGTGATGGGCCCTTCAATTCCTTTTCCTTTTGTTATGGCAGCAACATCAACATCTGCACCTTTTTGAAAGACTTGATCAACTTTAACTTCCTTGCCTAAAAAATCTTTGGCAAAGGCAAATTGTTTGGCAACATCGCCACCTTTTACAGCCACTTCAAAAACATATGGTTTTTTTTGCTCCCGACCAGCTTGCTGTGGAAGAACTGCTACAATACAAAAAAGATCAGAAACCCTTCCCAAGGATTTTTCAGCTCTTTCGAGGCTTTTTTCATCTGACTTTGCAGTAAACAGTCTTGCAAGTTCTTTTGGTAGATCTTTTGCATAAACATCAAAAATTGAATCTAATCCGTATCTATCTTTTGAATAACCACGAATCCCAATTACTACAACAGGGGGGGTTACAACAACGGTTCCAAGGCTTACAAGCTGCTTACCAAAGTTCGGAGTTTTCTCTCTATCATCTATGCTGGCGATACTAATGCAGCCTGCCTTGAACCCTGCATGTGCCATAAGTTTTGGTTGATCGCCTTCCTGATCTGGCCAACTTCTTATTCTTGCTTCCATACTTTTAGCTCGCGCTCTTGGAAGATACGCAAGACTTCCTCGCCTTGGTTGATTGTGCTTTCTGTGACCCATGGATAAACGCTAAATGTCGTAAACCCCATTATAAGTCTACTATTAAAAATAATAATTTGAACTAATTTTTGTATAAATTTCGATCTTATGGACTTGGGAAATCATTTATTGTCATTATAATAATTATTCCACCTATTACAATTCCTGCGATGCCAGCTGCAATTGCAAAAAGTAAGAATTGTTTTTGTCTTGACAATGTAGTTATGTAAAATTAAAAATAATATTAAACTTAATTGTGTGTAAGCACGTTTACGATTGCCAAAGTACCAAGTATAGCTTCTTCCAAACGCACCGTTTCTGTAGCTTGTTCTGGAAAGAAGTTTAGTATTTGTGATCTTGGTATAGCATTTATTGCCTGTCCTAAAATTTCATGTAATCCTCTTTCAGGTGAGCCAAAAACAATAAGCAGGCTGTTGTTTAAAATTTTATCAAAGTACTTTTGCATTTTGTGTATGGTTTTTCCTTTCTTTGAAGTAAATATGATATCCGAGTCCCAGCTAGTTAAAAGAGTGCGTAGATTTGCACTCTCCTTTACCTCATAACCCCAATATTGCGTAGTTTCATTCCTCGAAATCTGTTTAGCTGAAAGTTCTGGGAAACCGGTTTTGAATTGCACAGTAACTCTTCGTCCTTCTTTATCTTCTCCAAAATATGGTATAAGCTGGTCAAGTCCAACATCAACATACTTTCTACCTTTTACAAAAACTATCATACCTTCTCTTATATCACCAGCCTTGATCTTTCTTGAATCCGAAGTATAGGAATGGTGTGGGATCTTTAATGGACTAAGACTTCCAGCAAATTTTAGTTCAGAAATCCTTTGAAAGAGTCCTCTTCGCAGATATTGCGGCGTCTCAAGGTATTTCAGTATTGTACGTAAAAGCGATCTGTCTTGCTCACTTCCAGAGCTTTCATGATAAATGTAAATGGTTTGTACTCGAAATATTGCACATGCTCTTGCAATTAGTGAAATTTTCATTGACTTGCCAAGTTGTGTTGATTCATCTTTAATTGATGAGTCTGGAATTGCAATTGATGTTTTCAATAGTCACAGTACTTTGGTACGATATAAAACAGTAAAGATTAGCTCTGTCTTTTTGTTACGTGTTCTTTTGCTTTTGTTGCGTACCCTTCGATGTCTTTTTCTGGGATTTTAGTAAGAAGCTTTGTATCATTTTGAATTTGTGACATCTTGATGTGTTTTACACCTTCCTTTTCTTCGCTAATAAGATATATCGATTCTATTGCGAGTGATGCTGCATCCTCTGTTGACATGTCTTTTTTGTAGTATTTTTCCAAATATTCAGTTACTTGGTCAGCTCCCGAACCGATTGCAACCGCATCGTATGAGATGTACGTTCCGCTTGGGTCAGTTAGATATATTGTAGTGCCGCTTCTGTCCACACCTGCAATTATCAATGCTACGCCAAATGGTCTAACTCCAGCATATTGTGTAAATTGCTGGCATTGATCTGCAAGATGCTTTGCGACTGACTCTACCTCAACAGGTTCGTCATAGATCATCCTGTTGCTTTGTGCGAAGAATCGTGCATTATCTACCTGGCTTCTTGCATCAGGGATGTATCCTGCCGCAGCAACTCCAATATGGTCATCAACTTGAAATATCTTCTGTGTTACTTCAGCATTTTGCAATTTACGAGGTTTTTCTTCTACAGCAAGAATAATACCGTCTTTACTTTTGATTCCAATTGCAAGTGTTCCTCGTCGAACAGTTTCAATTGCGTACTCCACTTGGTATAATCTCCCATCAGGAGAAAATACCGTGATTGCTCTATCATATCCTGCAGCTGCTGGTAACAATTCAATTTTCATACCTTTGAAGGTTTAATTTAAGTCTAGTGCTACTATGATCATGCATTTTGAGATCCCATTTTATGGTCATGAAAATATTCGATCACTTCATCAAAAAACTATTGAAATAACAACAGAACCTGAACTTACATTACAAGGAGATTGCGTAATAGGTGTACGAGCAAATTGTGGTTGTAATTATATCCCAGAAAAAATGAAAAATCTTTTCCGCACTACAAAATCCGATGTTTTGTTCACAATTACAGTAAAAGATATTTCTTTTAAAGTAAAAGGCAGAGGTCACAATGATTTGGTTTTGACTAACCCCCACGATATTGTTATTCGAAAAAGCTCCTTTATCTGTCCACGGACTTTAGCAACACACTGCAACAAGGCATCAGATTCTATCCCACGTAACATGGTCAAACTCTTGCAGAACCCAGATTCAAAAGGAATCTTTGCAATAGATGTAAGCTAGTTATTTTTAGATATTGTTGCCTTTTTTGTGGGCAGTGATACGTGACCAAATCCGTTATTTTCAAAAACATTTGTTACAGCTCGGTTAACTATTTCTAATAGGACGTATTTTTCATAGTCTTGTTCAGAATCATCGATGTTTTCCAGATTTTTCTTTTTTATTTTTGATGCACTTTTTTGAGCTAGGTTTTTGATTATTTTCTCCATTTTAATAGAAGTATCAGTTATTGTTTTAGAAAATTCTGAATCAAAATTTGTCGGAGTCTTATATCCTAATAGCTTTATTGACGTACCATAAAATTTCATTACAGCCCCACGGATCTCTTCCATCTTAACAATTTCAACAAGGCCTGCATGCTTTAGCACATCTAGATGATGCCTGATTGTTGTGATGGCTTTTTTGTAGCCCGCCTTATGCAATTCACCTGCTATTTGTTCTACAGAAAGTTGCTTGCGATACAGAATTTGGAGGATTTTAATCCTAGATTTGTCATCAAGAGCTTTGGCTTGCTCAATGTTTGTGGTCAGTATACGATTCACTTTTAGATCTTTTTGTAATAGAATAGACATTTCATGCTTTGATTGAGATTTTGCCTAAAAGATCATGATATCATAATTTTTTGGTCAATGTGTTACCTTTTTTTATGTTAGAAAAGTTGTAAGAATACAAGCTGTATTGCTACTATACAATAGAACTTATTTTAAAATCATGTAGATACCATCAAAATCATGTAATTAGTACCATTACAATAAACCACAAAAATTTTTTAAAAAAGGACATTTTCGGGAATTCTGGGCATTTTGCGACTAGATGAGCCTCAAACATGGCAAAGGTAGGCTACGACAAATATAAAATTAGAGTGAACTGCCAGTTATCCGTTCGTATGCTGTAATATATCTTGCAGACAGTTGTTGACATAGCTCTGATGGTAGTTCTGGTGCAACAGGCTCCTTGCCTGTGTTTCTTTCCATTTCAAATTTCTTTTGATATCCACGTTCAGATAACCAATCACGAAGAAGCTGTTTGTCATAGCTTTCCTGAACTTTATCTACTTTGTACGTATCTATTGGCCACATCCTATACTCATCTGGACCTATTGAATCACCAAGTAGTATGTCTTTTCCTAATTTTCCAAATTCTAATTTCAAGTCAGCCAGTATGAATCCTCCATCTTGTGCTATTTTTGTCATATTTTTGTAAATGCCAATAGAGGTTTCTTCTAACCAATCGTATTCTTTTGAACTAACAAGGTTCCTTGCCACAGCGTCTTTTTTAGTTATTGGCAAATCATGAGTTTCTGATTTTGTTGTAGGATCAAAGACAGGTTGTGGTAGCTTTGCCGCTATTGTGGTATCTGTATTTTTTGGTAAAACAACCTCGCCGTTTTTCCATCTGGTTACAAAACTGCCGTAGAAATATCCTCTAACAACGCACTCTATTGGCATCACGGACATTTTTTTTACCACTAATTTGTCTTTTGCTTCGGTTCTGACATAGTGATTAAGATATGGAAGTCGTTTAAACCAGAATTCAGCAAACTTGCAAAGCACCTCGCCCTTTCTTGGTATAGGTGTTAGAAATTTTACATCAAATGCAGAAACCCTATCAGTAAAATGAAAGAGTAAATTTCCATCATCAAGTTCGTATATGTCTTTTACCTTACCTGAACGAAGAAATCTCAAACATTCGTCATTTAACTACGTCTGATTTAAACTGATATTGATGCGTAAGAAATCAAGAACCCATCATTCCAGGCATTTTTATTGGGAGACGGTACGGCATTATTACTTTAATGCCTTCGTCAGATGTTACGGTAACTTCTTTTAATGCACTTTCGGAAGGAGGAGACATGATAAGTTTCTCTCCTGGTTTTAACAAGGAGATCTTGTCTGTATATCCTCCATAGTCTATTATTACATTAGTAAGTGGAGCTTTTCCTATATTCTGTATAGTAACACGTGCTGTCACAAACAAGTCCTGTGGATCTTTGAAGGGATCAACAGAGATGGCGTACTGTTCAGCGGTACCTTGCATTACAATGAGTGTCACACCGGCTATTACTACGATGGCAGCACCAATAATAATTGCAATAAGATTGGTCTTCACTGCATCAAAACTGATTTTACTAATTATAAAGTCTAACTAAATTTGGTTTTGTCAAATTGGAGGGAGATCTTTGATTTGTAAAAGTCGGGAGATAAGGCATAATTGAAAAATACATTGAATCAGTATCCAAGGCGTAAAAACTCATTATTCCCTGGCAAATTATTACCATCATAGTCGTATTTTCGACCCACTTTTGAAGAGAAATGGTGATCTAAAGCCTTCACTTGTAGTCCATTTTGCTTCATCAAGCTTAAATTTACTATTACAACGCAAACAGAGATATTCATATGATGATTGAGCAAGTATTTTCCCACAATCATTACAAACATAGCTTTCCATAGTCTTGTAGTCTATTCCTATTGTTTTGATCTCTTCATGACATTTTGGACAAATATTGTTCTTGTAAGATTCCTCAAAAGAAACATTACCACATTTAAGGTGCTCTATTAACTTACAATGTTTGAAATTTAAGCTGTTACAGGCATGGCAGTGAAAGGTTTGCTTGATTTTTACAGAACTGCACATGCTACATGAAATTTCTTTAATGTTCTCAAGTCGAATAACTTTTCCTTTAGATTCTAATTGCTTCATGTGTTCTAACACTTCATCTTTTGTCATGTTACAATATTCAGCAATTCTTGCTAAGCTAATCTGTACAGTTGAATTTAAAAGAGAACCAATTTGTTTTTGTGTTTGTGGTAGTTTATTCTCAATAAGCTTGTCTTCCTCCTCAAGTATCGTCATAGCATTTTTTAGATTTTCAAATCTTATTGGTTTCTCAATATACAGGTATGCCCCATATCGGAGAACACTCTTGATGGTATCATGGGTCTTTTCATATGCACTTTCTATTATTACTTTGGTATCTGGACGCAATGCAAATATTTGTACCATCACAGCATCTGCATTCATATCTGACAAACTATAATCTAGTAGTACAATGGGTTTTTTGCCTGATTTGACAAGTTCTTCAAAGACATCAATGCCAGTTCTACCGCTATTACAAATGTGAATATTTTGATAACCAAGCTTCTGCAAAAAGTCTTGTATTATAGTAGCAACAGCAACACTATCTTCAATTATAAGAATGATTTTCTGTTTAGAAGATGCAGTTGTCATAATGCAGGTTATTTGCTGATTTTAGTTATATTACTGTTTTATGCAAAAAATTCGTTTTACATACATGGCAAGATGCTAGTTTCTTTTATGATGTGTCATACCAGAATTATGCCTATTTGAATGAGATATTGCAGACCTGTATCCTCGTGTACATAGTATGTCCTTGTGCTTGATCAGCGTTGCCATCTGTCCATGTGACCAACGAATCCTTTGCCTCAACCAGGCCTTCCAGTTATTAGGACAAAAAGGTCGAATTTTATTGCTTTTCTATTGCCTGCGGACCATCAGCTAGAATCCGTTCCCCTTACGCCAATTCTTTTACTTTTTTTATGTTTTCAAGGTCGTCACGTCTTTGATCTACTGGCGTCTCCAAAATGATAGGAATTTTTTTAGAGTTGGCAAATTTTATAACTTTGCCAAGACCAGCCTCACCAATGTAACCAAGCCCTACGTGCTCATGTATGTCTAAATTGCATCCTAGTACTCCCTTTGAGTCATTTAGATGGACAATCTTGATGTTTTCAACGCCTACCGACTTTACAAACTTTTCAAGTGTAAGGGCAGATGTCTTTTCTGTTCGCATGTCATATCCTACTGCAAACGCATGGCAACTGTCAAAGCAGATGCCAAACCTATTTGATGGTTTTAGCTGGAACAGGATGGAGGCAAGCTCCTCAAAGTCAGAACCAACACTATTTTTATGTCCTGCGTTATTTTCAAGAAGGATTGTAACATCACTTGGTGTTTGGGCAGCAGCTTTTGTGAATGCCTTGACAACTCTTTCCACCCCTTTTCGGGCACCAATACCTTGGTGGCTGCCAAGATGAGATACGAGATAGGGAATCCCAAGTTTACTGCATCTTTTTGTCTCTTCCACTAGCGAGTTCAAAGATTTTAGAAAAGGAGTTTCCTCAGGCGAAGAAAAGTTTGGCAGATATGGCATATGAGCTGCAGTTGCAAGCCTGTCAATCTTGCTTGCCTTTAGTTTTTTTTTGAAATTTGCGGTATCTTTTTCCAAGAGAGGTTTTGCGGTCCAGCCACGCGGGTTTCTTGTAAAAATCTGAAAAGCGGCGCATCCTATTTTAACCGCGTTATCAACCGATCTGTCAATAGAACCTGCAATAGAAACATGTACGCCCACCTGCATGTGGGTAGTTTATTTGAGGATAATTTAAACTCCTAGTCTGCTTTGAATTAAACTATCAACCACAGTCTTGATTTTATTTTAGGTCACTTTTTATTGCTTTCAAGTATCTAAAAAGCCATAAAATTCGTGCCTGAAACACCCTGTTATTTGGACAAAAAGGTTTAATTAGTAAAGTCTATTTGCCGCCCTGGCTAGGAATTACAGAAAGTGTAGTTGTGGAAACTACATTATTCACTTTACGAATTTTATGAGTAATTATTTTCTCGATTTCATTTCTTGTTGGAACTTGTACCTTGACAAAAATGTCGTATACCCCATAGGTTCCCATCACTTCCTTTACGCCATCTATTTTTAGAATATCATTCATTACATCAACTTCATGCCCTATCTTGCTTTTTACTAATACATAGGCTATTTCCAAAATCTATTCGCCTTTTACTTCTGCTCTGCTCCTAAAAACCGGCTTTATGCCAAGTGGAGCATAATTACCTGTAGAACAAGTAAAACACATAGCATCAACTGGCATGCTTACGGCATCTGCAAGATTCTTTGCGTCGTTATACCCAAGAAAATCTGCGCCAATGATTTGCCTTACTTTTTCAGTCATCTCTTCTTCCGTGAGATCTTTACTGCCGTCAAAAAATGTGACAAGCTCTTCTTGTGATGGAAAGTCAATTCCTGCATAACACGGAAACCGAATTGGCGGATATGTAATTACCATGCTGATTTTTTTGGCACCAGCACGACGAAGTGCTTTAATTATGGCTTTTGAGCTTGTGCCTCTTACCAAACTATCATCAACCACTACTACATGTTTTCCATTAATCACTTCAGTGATTGGAATTATCCAACGGTTAATTTCTACTCGATCACTTTGATGCGGCTCTATAAAACTTCGTAATGGACCCTTCCTGCTGTATCTATCTTTTAGCAATCCTTCTTCAAAGGTTATTCCAAGCTCTTGTGCATATCCAAGTGCAGCAGGCCTTGCCGAGTCAGGCACTGGAATTACTATATCTGCATCCTTAATTGGAAATTTTTTTGCAAGATACTGACCTATTTTTTTTCTTGCCATGTAAATGTTAGAACCTTCCATGATACTTGATGGGTGTGCAAAGTAGGTAAATTCAAATGAACAGTGTGCGTGAGTTTTTTCATCAGAAAACATTTCGCATTCCAAACCCGCGTTACTAATTTTTATAAGCTCGCCTGGTTTCACATCTCTCATTAATTGTGCACCAACTGCAGATAGGGCAGCTGACTCGGAGGCAACTATGTATGTGTTTATGTCTTTTCTAAAACCAACTACTAATGGTCTGAATCCTTTTGGGTCACGTGCCGCATAAACTGCGTTATCATCAGAAACAAAAGTAAAGCAAAAAGAACCAACCATTTCATTTTTTAAAATGGAAAGGGCGTTTGCAAGTTTCCCATTTTCTGCCATAAGGGAAACAAGCCTTTGTGCTACAACAAGCGTATCACTTGCATTTTGTGGCGTAAAGGTGCAACCGCCAACCATACCAGCCAACTCTGTCACATTTGCTATAGTGCCATTATGTGCAATACAAAGATCTTTTACTTTTAATGGCTGCGCATTTTCCAAATTGCTTCTTCCCATAGTGGAATATCGCACATGCCCAATCGCAGCTGGCGAGGCGTATTCTCGGGTAATTCTATTAAATTCTGACGCAGCTGCAGACACTAGCCCAAGTTGTTTATATGGTTGCTTTTTTGGGACCGCGATTCCCCATGCCTCTTGACCACGATGTTGGAGTGCTCTTAATGAATCAATTATCATTGGAACTACATTTGCACCATCAAGGCTGAAGATCCCTACTACACCACAGTTTTCCTTAACCATGTGCCACCAGTAACCCCAATGAGTTTAACCATTTTTTTTGTGCCTTATCAACCCTTAGATTGATGATCGTTTTTGTAGTTTTTTTAAACACTATACTTGAACCAATGAATTTGCCGATCACCTCACATGGGATGCCTTTTTGTTCCAGTAGATCTTTTGTTTTTTTAATGTTTTTTGGACTCACTGATATTAGATATCTAGAATGTGATTCAGAAAAGAGAGTTTCATCATCTTTTAGCTTTTGCGCTGGTATTTTCTCCATTATGATAACACAGCCAACCTCATTTGTCATACACATCTCAGATACAGCAACTGCGAGTCCGCCTTTTGAACAGTCATGAGCACAGTTTACTAACCCACTGCCTATCAGATCCAATATGGCTTGCATGTTTACCTTTGAGGCTTTTAGGTCAACAGATGGACATGTTCCACCAATCAAATTATGTATGTACTCATAATATTCAGAGCCGCCAAGCTCGTCTTTTGTCTCTCCTACAATAACAAGCATGTCCCCACTGATAATTTTTTGTGGATGCAGCGGTTTTTTTTCGATCAATCCAAGGACACCAATCAGCGGAGTGGGTTTAATCGGACCATCATCAGTCTCGTTGTAAAAGCTAACTTTGCCTCCAACACATGGGATTTCAAAATATTTTGCAAACTCTGTTAAGCCTTCAAGCGATTCCTTAAAGGTCCAAAAGATTTCAGGATCCTCTGGATTTCCAAACTGTAAATGATCAACCATTCCTATTGGGCTTGCCCCTGTGCAAACAACATTTCTACAGGCTTCTTCAAAGCAGCCTATAGCACCCTGACGCGGGTTGACGTAACAGTGCTTTGAGTTACCATCTATTTTTACTGACAAAAATTTCCCATTGTCAAGACGAAGGACAGATGCGTCCTGCCCTGGTTTCGCTACAGTCCTTATTCCAACCTCATGATCATATTGACCATACACCCAAATCTTGCTTGCGATGTTTGGGTTTTCAAGCATACGAAGAAGAATTCCTGACATATCCTTTGGAGTGTTTGGCTTTCTGATTCTCTCCAGCCTCTTTAGATACTTTGGTTTTGAAGCAGGTCTGTCAAGAAGCGGTGCGTTTGCCACTACATTACTTGGAAGATTTGCAATTGTGTTTGTTTCAATCTTTACCTGCATTATTCTTTCTTCTTTTACCTTTCCTATGACAGAGTATGGAACTCGATATTTTTCACAAATTTGTTTCAATATTGGAAGCTTGTACCTATCTGTTATCACAAGCATTCTTTCTTGAGATTCTGACACCATAAGTTCAGAAGGAGACATCCCGGGTTCTCGTGTGTGGATTCGTGCGACGTCAAGCTCTATACCTATAGAAAGTGCGTCAGCGGTTTCTGAAATGGCGCATGAAAGGCCACCTCCACCTAAATCTTTCATTGCCTTTATGCAACTTTGATTTCGAGCTTCAAGGATTGCTTCAATGACTAATTTTTCAATGAAAGGATCTGGAATTTGAACTGCTGAACGGTTCTCCGACTTTAGTGTATCAGATGCAAATTGAGAACCGCCAATGCCATCACGACCAGTAGAACCCCCAACTAAAACGACAAAGTCGTCTTTATCTGCTCTGTTTTTAACAAGCTTTTCTTTTTTGCCAAACCCAATAGCTGCAACATCAACAAGGGCATAGTTTGTAAAACATTCATCAAATTCTATCTCCCCCCCAACTGTTGGAATTCCAAGGCAGTTACCATAATCAGCAATTCCTCTTACTGCATTTTTGAAAAGCCATCTTGCATGTGAGTCTTTTTCTATATTTCCAAATCTTAGACCGTCAAGTATTGCAATCGGTCTTGTGCCAGTAGACAAAATGTCTCTTATGACACCTCCCACACCAGTTGCTGCACCTCCATATGGTTCTACAGCAGAAGGATGGTTGTGACTTTCTATATGCACAGTAACGACATAACCATCACCGACATCTAGTACTCCTGAGTCATATCCTTGCCCTGAAATAACTCGGGTACCATCTCTTGGCAGGATCTTTAGGTGCTTTTTTGATGACTTGTATGAACAGTGTTCAGACCACTCTGCAGCAACTATCTGCAGCTCAGCGTGGGTAGGTTTGCGCGCAATCTTTTTTTCAAGAAACGCATATTCTTGTCTGGTTAGACTCATTGTGCTACACCTAAGTTATTCAAAAGAGAGTCAAAAATCATAGAAGCTGGTTTTGAGTTTTTTGGATTTATGATTGGTTCTGCAGCTCTTTCTGGGTGCGGCATCATGCCTACTACGTTACCTGCTTTGTTACATATGCCAGCTATATTATTTGAAGAGCCGTTTATTTCTTCACAGTAAGTAAAAACTATCTGGTTATTTTTTCTAAGTGATTTTAATGTCTCTTTGTCAGCATAGTATCTGCCTTCACCGTTTGCAATTGGAATTGGGATTCGCTGATTGAGCTTAAACTTGTTGGTAAAGGGGGTTTTGTTGTTTTTTACTATGAGCTCTGTCCATTTGCACATAAAATTAAGGGATGTGTTTTTAAGGAGTGCCCCTGGCAAGAGCCCTGCCTCTACAAGAATCTGGAATCCATTGCAAACTCCAAGTATTGGCATTCCTTTTTCTGCCATTTTTTTTATGTCAGAAATTACTGGGCTGTGTGCAGCAATAACTCCTGCACGCAAACGATCTCCATATGAAAATCCGCCTGGCAGAACTATGGCATCAAGGTTTTTTGGCAATTCCTGTGTATGCCACACAAGTTCTGTATCTAATTTAAAAACATCAGAAAGCACATGGTGCATGTCCCTGTCACAGTTGCTTCCAGGAAAAACGATAACACCGACTTTCACAGCTTTCATAGCTTGCCAGCGTTATTAAATTGAATCGAATGAAATCATTTTTATTCGAATTCATTTTGGTACTAGCTATGGGTCATGTACGTGACATCATGGTTCGTAATGTAATCACTATAGATTATAGCAAAACAGCAAAAGATGTAGCACTTTTACTAGCAGAAAAAGAGATTAGCTTTCTTGTAGTTATCAAAGACGAAAGTCCGATAGGCCTAGTCACTGAGCGCGATCTTGCACGTAAAGTTTCAGTCACTGACAGAAAAACTGCCGATGTACCACTTTCTGAGATAATGTCACAAAAGTTTAGGTGGGTAGAACCTATGACGCCAATAGAAGACGCAGTCCAGAAAATGTTAAACAACAACATACGCAGGCTGCTTGTTTTGGAAAATGGGAAGCTTGTAGGAATTATCACAGAGACTGACTTGGCAAAGCACCTGCGAAGCAAGCTTCTAATAGACGGGGCGTTGGAAGACGTGACTGCACTAAAACGTAAGGTAATAAAAACCAGTTAAGACTCAAAACTCTCAACTAAGACTTGGCTTACTAGCGGGTTGTATATTCTGAACTCATTACACAAGTCCATTACAGTCTTTTCAGCAAGTTTTCTGTTTTTTGCCTCGATTACAAACTTTAGCATTTTAGCCGAACGGATTTTTTTTACGGCAACATTATTTCCTTTCAAAACTAGATCATGTAATATAGTATCCCCTTCTGGGTCACTTATTTCTGGTTTATTTTCTATGATCACATTAACTTTGAAAGATGGCACGTGGTTTGTTTGATTGTAATTAATTTAAGCTTTGGTTTATGTGATAACATTTTAAACCATCCAAACTTTCTCATTACCTAATGCCAATGTAGCTCAGCCTGGCTAGAGCATCTGCCTTGTAAGCAGAAGGTCGAGGGTCCAAATCCCTCCATTGGCTTTCAAATCATAGACAAAGTTAAGTAACAAATCTTTGGAAGGAAAAAGTATGCACATGGGGTACATCTTGCTTAACTGTGATCTTGGGACAGAAGACTATATCATTGAAGAGCTAAAGCGCATCCCACAAGTAAAAAGGGCGTATGTGACCTTTGGCGCATATGACATAATAGCGGAGGTACAAGCTGATACTCAAGAAGACTTTGATAAAGCAGTCTCACTTAGAATAAGGAGCCTAGCCAGAGTCATAAGCACAATGACACTCAAGGTAGTAAGCCCCGAAGGATAGTTATAGAAGAAAATAACTTTATTTTAAATTGGAAAAGATAGAATATACTGGGACTGTGTGGGCAATAAACCACGGATTGCCAGAGCCGTTGCTTAATCACTGTATAAAAAAACTTGTAGATTATGGCATTAAAAAAGAAGACATTAAGATAACGGATGCCCCTGAAAATGTAAAAGTTGGGACAGTAGTAGTAGACATATGGCCATATCATCTTGAAGTGGGGCGTATTCGCACCATCAGAAATGATTCATTTATCAGCGGAAGTGTAATGGTAATAGAGCTGAAGGCAGATGCCGAAGGAAATTACATAGGCTAAAAAATCATAAAAAAAAGTTTCCAAATAGACTTTCGAATAGATTTATTTCGACTGCAAAAAAACCTATTGCATGAAGAAAAAACCTGTCAGTTCAAAGAAAGGTACCTACATTGCAATTGTTGTAGGAGCAATAATCATAGTACTTGTAGTGGCTTTTAATTACTATCTTGATCAGGTAAAGATCTCTGGAGAAAGGTTTGGAAATAGCCTTCAACAAATACAAAAAGATCTTAAAAATCAAGTCTCAGACTATGAATCAAAAATAAGAATGTGGCAGGAAGGGGACCTGACAAAACAAGAAATACTACAAATTTCTGAAAATCATCTTATAGGGCTTGAAAACATCCTCTCAAGATATGATGCGTTACTACCACCACAAGCATTTGCCCCTTCACTTAAACTCTTCAAACTATCTACACAGTCCCAGCTTGAAAGCGATAGGCTTCTAAAAGAATGGATTGAAACTGGAGACAGTTCTACTAAGATCCGATCTGATGAGATATTACAACAATCATTTGAGTATGAAACAAGTGCCCTTGCGTCTTATAACATGGCAAAAAAGGGTATTTCACCATAAGTTCTTTAAACTATTAATGTAAGAGGTATTTTGTTTGATAAAAAAGTGGTGTATGGTGATTTTTTTGCCTCTGCTTTTGATACTACCTAATGCATGGGCTCAGGTTTCAATAATTAATGATCAGCAATACATTGGAGAAGATGGTGTATTTCATATAGTAGGTGAGATTCAAAATGACGCTTCTATTCCATTAAACCAGATAGCTATTACAGCTACATTCTATTCTGAAAATGGTCAGACTCTTGGTACGATGAGTACAGATTCCATTCTTGAAACAATACTGCCTGAAAAAAAAGGTCCGTTTGACTTGATCTTCTTTGGTAAAGACATCCCACTAATTGATCATTATTCACTTGACATTAAATTCAAACCAACTGACTACAAAGCAGAATCACTTGAGATAGTATCAGTACATGACAGGCGAGATATGGTTGATAATTTTATAATAAGTGGCAAAGTAGCAAATCATGACTACAGAACAGCTAATACAGTTGTGGTTATAGCAACACTTTATGATGGTGATGGTAAAGTTGTTGCTACAGCTATATCATACACCGAACCGCAATACTTGAGAGGCGGAGAGGAGGCTCCCTTTCTTGTCTCTGTTACTGACAAGTCCCAATCAAGAAAGGTAAGAGATTATTCACTTACTGTCGAATCAGAAGAATATACTGTAATTCCAGAATTTCCACTTGGTTCGGGAGTAATGCTTGCATTCTCTGTCTTCTCATACCTTTTGTTTACAAAAAAACCTGCAGTTATCACAGCAAGCCTTGCTCGTGTAATGAATCTAAAATAGCTTCAAGGCCATCAAGAATTAGTTTTTTATCCAGTGCAATTGGCACCGGAAAAGAAATTGGAAACGTTATACTTAACATGTATTGATCAGTATGTGATACGTTTATCTTATAAGCAAGATTTTGCTTGGATGAGATAAATTTCTGCCACTTTGTAATTCTCTCTTTTACGGCATCCATTTTAATACTAAGAGAATCTAAATTCATTTCTTTATCAGTGTCAAACATCTCAAATTTGATCATGGGAACCATGAGATATCCACCTGGAATTTTTTCGTGATTTTTGTGCATCTGTTCTATTATTTCATTGATTTTGTGTTCTGGAAAAATTTCACCGTATTCTGGATCAAAATAGCCAGCAATGTTTTTGTTCTCATCATGAATCTTGAAATAGCCTTCTTCGCGTTCCAGCCTCCACATCATACCTGATATGTGAAAGTATGAATTAATAATTTAGGGTGCTTTTGGAATTGTAGTTAGGCATTTCCCACAAAAAAAGTCCTTGCCTGTGTTAAATATGGTCGTGCTTTTACACTGTGGACATGGTTTACTGATTCGGTTTATCTCTATTGGCATGACACAGAGTTTGCGATCTAGCTAAAAAGAAACTGGGTCAATCTTATGTTAGTATTTTCTCTAAAATCAACTATTATAAATGACAACTCTAATCGTATCCTATGCCAATTCCTCAAACTACCAGGGATTATGTTGAGACCCTAATCGATTATTATGTCAGTGTAGCCTCATCATACAAACAGATTGCCCAAGCATTTGTTCCAGAAGTTATGAACATAGACGATACCACATTTGGAATTATTGTGGGCGCTGTTTATTCGGGGTTTTTGCAGACATATACAAACCAAAAACAAAAGGTAACCATAGAAGACGTTAATGAATTCAACGAAATCATAAAACGTCGAGCACCTAGCATAAAAAAGGCAGTAATTGAAGCCAAGACATAGCATGTAATTGTACGTTAGAGATAAATTCCAAGTATCTTAACAAAAGTTAATGTCAGAAATTGTTCAATACAAAATACAACAGCTTATAGATAATGGCCAGACTGTGCAGATCTCCCTTGTTGAAGACGTCCAGCTTGAGCCAATATCACAAAAGCAGCTTATGCTAGATGCCATCAATAAAAAACTAGACCCAGAACTAAAAGAACAGATTGTTCCAGTAATTGAAGCAATACTACATTCACAGCCCACGATTACAGTCAAAAGTTACGCTCAGACTGCTATAACAATTACAATGCCAAAACGCCGATACGAAAAAATGGGAAGGCCAGCAGTTGGCGAGAGATTAGAAATAAACATAAAAAAGACTTCTTAGACCAGTTTTTCTATTTCTGGCATCGAATGCAGCGGCATTGAACAAGTAAAATCTTTGCATACAAAAACTGTTGTTTTTGTTTTGTCATATTCTTTTCCTGCAAAGAAAGGGTATTTTTTAAGACCGCTTAAAAATTCTTCATTATCAACTGTTACAAGTATGGATTCTGGAAGAAACTTTTTAGTGAGATAATTATAAATTTCTAAATCTTTTTGGTTTAGCAATGTGACTTCTATTAGTTTTTGTAAATACATATACATTACATTAAGAAGCTGCCCAAAGCCAAATGGATTTTCAGCAGCCATGGTGGAAAGTGATTCCATTATCTTAACTGATATATCAAGAAATTTTTTTTCTTCTGTAAGGTGGTAAAGTCGCAGAAAAGCTCCAGCTGCAACTGAATTTCCAGACGGCAATGAAAGGTCGTAGATATTCTTTGTACGAATAATTAATTGTTCGTGGTTATCAGCAGTGAAAAAAAAGTTGTTTTCATGCGAATCCCAAAAGTGTTCTACCAAATAGTTTGCATAATATAGTGCAAGTTCAAGATATTTCTTATCTGGGTTTACTTCAAAGAGATCTAAAAGTGCATTGACAAAATACGCATAGTCATCAAGATAGGCCTTTAGTTTTGCCTGTCCGTCTTTGTGCGTTCTCAAAAGTTCACCATTTTTTGTTAGTCTTTCCTCAATGAATTTTACACAATTTTGTGCTGCTTGTAAAAACACAGGTTGGCTGCCCACTCTATATCCTTTTACGAGTGCAGAAACCATCAGCGAATTCCAGCTTGTAAGAACTTTTTCATCTCTTCCAGGTCTAACTCGTTTTGAGCGAACTGAATATAGTTTTTCAGAACAACGCCTGACAATCTCTTTTACTTCGTCTTCTGTCTTGCTAAAATGAAATGCTACAGTAGATGCATTGATGTTATTGTTAAGTATGGTATGACCCTCAAAGTTTCCACCATCTGTTACATCAAAATAAAGGCAAAAAACATCTGCGTCTTTTCCTAGAATTTCTTGAATTTCATTTTTTTTCCACATATAATATTTTCCCTCTTCTCCTTCAGAATCTGCATCTTGAGCAGAATAAAATCCACCTTGAGGTGAGGTCATCTCATGCAACACATATTGTAGAGTTTGATTTACAACATCAAGATACTTTGGATCTTTTGTTATCTGGTAAGCTTC
>CAYZOW010000008.1:0-31918 GCA_964480245.1 uncultured Nitrosopumilaceae archaeon
TTTTGGTCAAGTTCTACTGTTGCTCCAAAGTTTGAGGTGTAGATAGTCAAGTTGACATCTTCATCCTCGTCACCTACAAAGTCAGCTCCAGATGGACCCCAGTCTGTGTATTCTAGCTGTATTTCCTCTCCTCTGTCAAGTAGTTCGTTGTCCAAAGTGCTAGGAATCTCGATTACAATCTGGAATATTCCAGTGTTGTCACCTGTTTCTCTAAAGTCGCTTGGTTCTGGATCGAAGCTTGCAGCAAATCCACCTTGGTCACCCATGGTGATTGTGGCTGCATCTGAATCCCATTCAATGAGATCCAAATCGTAGCTTTCGGCAGTGTCAGAGTCAAGGTCCAAGTCTGGCTCAATAAGTGTCATTATCATATCGGCACCTATGATATAGACAGACTTGTCTGATTGTAATACTCCGTTTCTTAGGTCAAATGTAGCTGAATCTGTAACTGTGTTTACATCACCTGATGCATCTGTTGGATCAGTGTATTCTATTGTGATGATATCACCTTGTAGGATACAGAAGTTACCAGTTGATGGTGCTTTATCAAATCGTACACTAAAAGCACCTGCTGCTGCACCTGGAGTTGCTAGGTTAGTGTAAAGTGTGTTTGCTGTGGTTCCTGGGCAGCTTGTGCTTGCAGGACCATCTGTGTAGAGTAGTATTAGTTCTGTCTCAAAGATGCCAGCATCTGGTGCGATCTCAACCATTGGACCTAGCTGTCTTATTGTAGTTATTGGGTTATCATCATCAACATCGATTAGCCCAGGCAATGCAGCTGGACCTCCAGCATATCCAAGTGTAACTTCACTTGAACCTCTGGATGTAGTTATCTTGACTGGACCTACGCCACTTGTGGTGTTTGAGGCAATCTGATCTTCACCGGCAAATGATACATCAAAGTCTGGATCTGTCACTCTGATAATAACGGTTAGATCTCCTTCTCCAATTGTTTCATCGGCCTCTAGTACGTTGGATCCATCAAGGCCAGTTAGATGAATTGGGAATAATGATCGTCCGTTTGGAGTGTTACCAGTTAGTGTAGAGTCGGCAATTTTGCCAAATGGTACTGGGTATATCGTTCTATCTAGGCTTACAGAACCTGTGTTGGCTCTAACGCCTGCACCGTCACCGACTTCGATTATCTGACCAGATGCATCTCTAAAGTCAACATAATTGACCTCAATGTCTACACCTGTGACTGACGTTCGTGTGCCAGTGTTAGTATCACAGTAGTCGTTTGGTAATAGAAAGTCGCCCTTGAATAGACCTGTGTTTGTTCCTGTCTCAATTAGGGACAAGCCAGAACCTGTTAGACCATCACTTGATGGACTACTAGATGAAACCAAACACTGTGTAACGATTGTAGGACCACCAAGTGTTGAGAACCCTGCGGTGTTTGAACCGTTTACCCATCTTAGGTCATCAAATGTGATATCAAGTAGGCGTCCAAGTGCAGAACCATCACTAAGTATTGGAAGGTTTGCTTCACCAACTGCATCAGCAGCTGGATCAGAACCTACACCGACAGTTACAAAGATATCAACTAGATCGCTATCTACGTTCAAGTCAGCGTCCTCAAGTGTGATTGTTACCGTGTCTCCTAACTTGTAGGTGTCCTTATCAAATGATACAACACCTGAGTGAGTTGGAGCAGCCTGCTGGTCTGCTATTGGTGTAAAAGAGCCATCTTGGCCCAAGTCGTTGTAGTTAACCCTTGGTGAGTCCTCATCGTCAGAGTCATCATGGACAATGAGTGTTACTTCATCATCTATGGTTCTTAGACCCTCGTAGAGAGGATTGTCAAATAGGTTTAGCTGGTTTAGCATGGTAAATTCTGCACTACCGATGAATGTTGATGTGTTGTCTCCTGTCTCTTCTAGCTCGAATCGGTAGATGGCGTTGTTGATTCTGTCAACTGAGTTAATACCGTCAAGAATTGTTCCAAATGAGAAGAAGTCTGCTACAATTGGATGACCAACTGCACTATCTACGGATATTGGTACATTAGGAATGAACATCAAACCTACAAAGTTAGCAGTAGGTATACTGAAGATAGATGCTGTAGTTACTGCACCGTTTTGAACTTCAGTTTCTGTTGATGAACCGTTGAGATTCACTAATCCTTGTCCAGAAGTGACGTTTGCAATAGAGATTGCAGTGACAGCATCTGCTGAACCAGTTGCGTTCAGAATTCGACCTGTACTGTTAAGTATGTACCATGTTCCGCTGGCAAGAGTGATTGATCTTACATCATAGTTGAACATGTTAAGACCCCCAAATGTGTCAGGGACAGCGGCTGGATTGTTAATTGATTTGAATAGATCTGCTGCAGTTCTGCCACCTAGATCTATGATAAGTGCTGTAGCAACTACAGTTGTGTCTGGTTGAAGTACTGCTCTTTGAGCAAAGTTCTGAACCTCACCAACTGATGGTGCAACATTCAGTGCTGATGCGTTAGCACCTGCAGCTGTAAATGCACTTGCAAGTGAGCTATTAGTTATAGTAACAGCACCGCTTGTAAGGATTGCCCTATCACCAGATTTTAGTGTAAATGGAGTTCCAATCTTTAATGCTGGAATCAGTGAAGTTCCGTTTGCGTTTAGATCCAAGTCCTCGTCTGCTCTGCTGTTCTTGTTTCCATCAGAGTCAACTAGTGTTACAGGGATTTCTTCACCTGAGCCCCACTCGCCGTCTGGTGCATCCATAGCAACTGATGCAAAGCCAAATCCAATTACGATACTCTTTGATACATCATTGTATCGTATAGTGGCTGACTTACCTCTTTCTGCATTTGCTGTGATATCCAAGTTAGCATTATCGGTTTCATCATAGTTTCCAAGGATTCCAGATCTTCGTTCCAGCTCAAGGAATGTCATTTGTTGAACATTAATGGTTCCCAAAGTGAAAGATGGGAAGACTTGATCGTTGTTATCTCCAAATACTGCTACAGTAGAACCTTGTGCTGCAAGGTTAACTGTCAGTCTTCCGTTCTTTTCAAACATCAGACCGGTAAGGTTACCAAGTAGGTCTGCGACTGTAGCTTGACCATCTGCATCAGCAGCACCGTTCTCATCAAATAGTTGATAGTGTAATGTGCTGTTGGTTGCATTTGTAGCCCATGTCCAAGAGTCTTCATCAGTTGGATCTATGTTAAGCTGTGGATCTGCTAATGTAACATGAACCTGAGCACTTCGTGGATAATTTGTCCTGTCCAGTGATGTTGTAATCAGATTTGATGGAATCGTATCAAAAGTAAGTGTAGTAGTTTGTGTACCACCACCCTTGTTGTACTTTATCTCTACGTTTCCACCTGCTGAAAATTCATATAGCTGAATTACTGGCCAGGAGTTTAGGTTAACGCCAATTTGGCCAACTAATCCGCTTGGTGCAGACTTGTTAAGAGTTTTGTTTTCTCTTACTACATGGTTCAGGAAAAGAACACTATCTGGTACTGCTGTACAAGTTCCTAATGGAATAGTATTACCGTCAGTACCAGTTGTTGCAGTTTTTGCAACTGTAAATCCGGTAGTTTGACTAAACAAGTCAAATCCTGCACCTGAAGATAATGTTTGACTACAAAATTGTCCAAAGTCAGTTCCAAAACCTGGTGTGCCTGTAAGTGCAATATCATCAGCAAGCTGTGCTTGTACTCTATCTGCAAAGTAACCATACCAGCTACCATCTGTAGCTTGTGCCATTCTCAGCTTTTTGCCGTTTACTGTTACATCGGGTTCACCGTGTGAGTCATCCAATGTCTTGATGTCGTTATCATTGATAACAACCTCCATGACTTGTGGACCGGCAAAATAGTTGCTATATTGTGAATTTTCAGAAGATACAAACAGGTTTGCATTGTGTGCGGCCTCTGCGACTGGCATTACACCAGGCATTGCAAAGGTTATGCTGCTTGCTAAAAGTATGCTTAGTAGTGTTAGACTAGTTAATTTACGTCCTATTTCTTTATACATAGTTATTACAGAGATTGCTTAGAATCATGTATATAAGCATCGTGGACAATTTGTTCAGTATTGCTGATCTTCTCATGTTATTTTGATTCCATGAGATGACTTTGTGAATAATTCAGATCGCCTCATATAGATTTTACATTTTAAGGCATGGACTACAAATCTCCTTATTATTATAAGACTAGGCAGAACTAGGCAATTTTTGAGCAAATTACAGAACTAGTATAAAAGAAGTATTTTTTGGTGCTCTCCACACCTTAAAATTACTTCTTTTAAGCCTCAGATGAGTGTTTTATAGCATGACAACAGTTCAAGTCTCACAAATCCCAAGTGAGGAAAAAAGAGGAGGACCATACACAAAACAAGAGCAGGAAGAGCGACGCGTCAAAGTCTATGAGCTTTACTTTGAAAAGGGATATTCTGCACTAAAGATTGCCGAAACGCTAGGCGTAAACCGAAACACGATCAACTCTGACATAAAGTACTGGTATACACAGATTACAGCGCAGATTGGCGGACAAAACGTTGGTGCAATTGTACTCAAAGAGATAGAACGATTTGAGATTCAAAGAAAAAGGCTTCTTGAGCAACTAGAAAAGCAGACTGATTTTGCATCCAAAGTTGTGCTTGAAAAGATGATCTTTGAGATTGACAGCAAGATAGCAGGATTTGCATCAAAGTTGGCAGGACAAAACATCAGTGTTGATAAGTATGGAATCACAGAAGAGGTTTCAGAAGAAGAGCTTGCTGAGCTTGTAAGATACTCAATCTTTGATGCTGATCATCTACATCCTGAAAGTATAGCAGAAGAAACAATACTGCAAGATACAATAAAGTTCAAAAAATGCGATATTGAATATGCAAGAAACACTCTAAACACAATGATAAGACTTGGGCTTCAACTCTGTAGAAGCATCGGAAGTACATACAACAGCTATGATCTATTCTGGTTTGCTTCTCTACGTGAATATATTACCAAAGATGAGCTAAAAGCTTATTTCAAAAAAAGACAAGATGAAGAAATACAAGAAGAAAAAAGACAGAAAGAGATTGAAGAAAAATACGAGAAAAAGTATGGCAAGGACGTAGACATGTGGCCTGACGATGTTGAGGACATGATGGAAGAAGAACTTTTTTCAGGTTCTATGGAACGCAGATATGGCCTCTAACCCATTTTTTATTTTTTAATTTCAACTACTGCACAGTAGTTTCATGACAGATTCAAGCAATGAGGGTCTTGTATAGTTTTATGGCATCTTGTTCGTCTTTTGTGCCAACAATTACCGCAGATCCACGCTTTAGGAAGCTGACATACATGACATCAGTTGATACTGAAAGTCCAAGCTCGCCCTGATTTTGCACCATAAAGCCCTCAGTCTTTGCGTTGTTTGTTATCTTCGCTACATCAATTGTTATCATACTTGTTGGCGTAATTGAAAAAGTTCGCTTGCCTCCACTACGACCACAAAGCTCTTCAATTATCAGCTCCTCTTTACGAGTTTCTTCGGCTTTGCCAGAACCACACACTGGGCACTCTTCCACTTTCATGGTATTGGTGTTAACAAATTCCAAGTTCTCCAAGTCCACATGCAGAATTCTGTTTGCAAGATTGGGTTTTTTCCCAGTGATAATTTTTACGGCTTCGGCGACTTCAATTCCACCTATTATTGAAAGAATTGACGGATGCACGCCTTCGATACTACATGTTGGCATAGAATCTTCATCGAGTGCTGGAAAAACGCAATGATAGCATGCAGTTTCTTTTGGTAGAATTGTAAAGGCTTGGCCAGAAACACCTACTGCTGCACCCGTAACAAAAGGAATGTTTTTCTTAATGCAAGCTTTGTTTAGCGAATATCTTGCGTTGACACTATCAAGTCCATCTATTACAACATCACATCCCTCCACAATATCTAATGCAGTGTAATCATTTACAGAAACTGGGAGCGCTTCTACTTCGACATCAGGATTCATTTTTTTTAATTTTTTTGCAGCAACTTCAACTTTTACCTGGCCAATGTCAGACTCGTCAAACATTGTTTGTCTGTGTAAATTAGACAATTCTATAACATCTCTATCAACTATTCGTATCTTTCCAACACCCATTGCAACAAGTCGAGTTGCTATTGGATTGCCTAGTCCACCAATTCCAACCACACAAACTTTGGCTTTTTTTAATTTCAGCTGTCCTTCATAGCCAATCTCTTCAAGCATGACTTGTCTTGAATATCTCTCAAGATCCTTGCTTGAGAGCTCAGAACCACCTGCGACAGCTGGAAGAATGTAAACCTCATCGCCATCTTTTAGAGCTGTTTGCATGCCACTTGAAAATTTCATATTTTTTCCGTTAATGTAAATGTTGATCAAAGATCTTGGAGTGCCATCATCATTTAGCACTCTTCTTTGAAATTCGTCTCCCATGTTTTCAGAAATTTTTGCAAATGCCTCTGAAAGAGTTGCAGCTAAAATGTCTATTTTTTTTTCTCCACCACCTTTGTTTAGGACAGATGGGATTGTAAATTTTATATTTGCCAATTACTTCACCATTGCAGAAATTTTTGCAACATCTTTCTGCATTACCTGAGGCTTTGATAGAACTTCCATCAAGACCTCAGTTGCCTTTAGTCCGTTTCCTGTCACATAACAAATTGTAGAATCATTTTTGTCAATTTTTCTCTCTTCTACCATCTTTTTCAAGACTGCTACAGCCACACCACCTGCAGGTTCTGTGAAGATTCCCTCTGTTTTTGCTAGTAATATTATAGCATCAAGAATTTCTTTGTTAGTTGATTCTTCGGCATAACCATTGTACTGCTTTAGTCGTTTAAGCACATATCTACCGTCGCCAGGATCTCCTATGGCTAAACTTTTTGCTATCGTGTCTGGGTTTTCTACTGGTATGACATCAGTACTGTTTTTCTTAAAGGCATCAACAATTGGTGCACAACCGTGTGGTTGACCTGCAATCATGTGCATTCCAGACACCTTACCTATCAAGGAGAGGCTTTCTAATTCTTCAAATCCTTTACATATTGCATTTAGCATCGCGCCACTTCCTACAGGTACAACAAGATGGTCTGGCACCTGCCAGCCAAGCTGCTCTGCCACTTCAAATGCCAAAGTCTTTGATCCTTCAACATAGTAAGAGCGCATGTTTATATTCACAATTCCTATTCCCTTGCTGTCACCAATTTGTGCTGCAATTCTATTTGCATCGTCATATGTTCCATCAACTGTAATAAAGTTAGCACCATACGCAAGTGCTTGGGCAATTTTTGCATGTTCTATATCACTTGGTGCAAACACATAACATGCAAAGCCTCCCTTTGCTGCGTGGGCTGCAGTTGCGGCTGCAAGATTTCCTGTTGATGCACATCCTACAGAAGAAAGGCCAAACTCTTTTGCCTTTGAAACTGCAATGCCTGCTGGTCTATCTTTAAATGAAAATGTTGGATTTACAGAATCGTTTTTTATGTACAGTTTGTTTAGGCCGAGTGCTTTACCAAGCTTTTCCGCTTTTATCAAAGGTGTCATACCAGCGCCTATGCTTACAATGTTTGACTTTTCAGCAATAGGGAGTAGCTCAAAGTATCTCCAATACGTGTGTTCACGGTTTGCAAATGTGTCTTTGTTTACAGAAGGAAAATCATAGTTTACATCAAGTGGGCCAAAACACTCATCACAGATGTACTTGAAGATGGGAGCGTACTCTTTTTTACACTCTCTACATTGTAGTGATTTTATCTGTACCAAGATGATTCTGACTTTATAAAACAGTACATAAAGCGTCCTAATATGAAGTTAAGTGACACTTAATTTTTAATACATATTTATTCAATAAAAATTAATATGTTTTTGCCAATAAAATAGAAAAATGCAGTCAGCAATTAGTGACTAGATGTTGAAAAATGTCAAGAATCTATAGTATTATAAATTTTTTATAAATCAAAAAAATATTAATGATGATTAAGTTTTGTAAAGCAAGTTGGCACAAAAAAAAATCGTTCTTGCAATAGGTGGAATAATAGCAATTGCAATAATAGCGAGTGTCATTTATTTTAATGAGGAACCGGATTCTGATGAGATTAAATCACAGTGGATCAGTTCTGGTCCTTTTGCAATAGACAAACCACGATACAAGATAGGTGAAAATATTTTTATGTCAGTGCATGACCTAAAGCCAGATGAAGTTGGAAACATAATAATTTTAAGCCCTAAGGGTGTTACATGGACAGATGTTCCGTTTAATGGAACGCTAAAAAGCGATTTTAATTATTATTTCAAGCCAGAAACTAGTAAAGTATTGAAAATATACAATCCAGAAGACTTGGTTGGAACTTGGAAAGTTATATTTCAAGGATTAACATATGAACCGCTCAGTTTTGAGATTATTAATGAATTTTTGCCTGGTGCAGAAAGTGATATCAAACCAATACCAATTACTAACTCAAGTGAAACCGTAAGACCACCACAACAATAATAGTTAAATTATTTTTGCAAGGTGTTGTGGAAGCAAGCACGTTCGCCAGTATGACAAGCAGGCCCTGCTACTTCAACTAGATATATGATTGCGTCAGAGTCGCAGTCCACCAAAATTTCTTTTACTTTTTGAGTATTGCCAGACTCTTCTCCTTTCATCCATAGCTTGTTTCTGGATCTGCTCCAGAACCAAGAATTTCCTGTCTTTTGTGTGAGAGCAAGTGATTCTTTATTGGCATAAGCAAGCGTAAGAACCTCTTTTGAGTGAATGTCTTGTACTATTACAGGAACAAGACCATTGTTTTTTGAAAAATCAATATCTTCTATTCTTTTATTCATGAGAATTTCACTTCTATTTCCTTTCTTAATCTTTCTTTATATCCTGACAGGAACCCCATTTTCTTTTAGATATTCTTTCACTCTATCTACAGAATCCGTCTTGTAGTGAAATATTGATGCTGCAAGAGCTGCATCAACGTTAGACTGTAGAAAAACATCTAGCATATGTTTAGGTTTTCCACAACCACCAGAAGCAATAACTGGTATGTTAACAGCATTAACAATCTCCTTTGTTAGTTGTATGTCATATCCTTCCTTTGTACCATCCATGTCTATGCTGGTAAGAAGTATTTCCCCAGCACCAAGTCTTTCAACTTCTTTTGCCCACTCTATTGCATCAAGTCCTGTAGCAGTTTTTCCTCCATAAATGTATACTTCAAACCAAAGCTTTCTAGAATCGCTTGAAAAAACATGTTTTCCTTTTTCTATATCATGGTTACGCTTTACATCCATAGCAACAACAACGCATTGTTTTCCAAAAATTTCCATCAGTTTCGTTATAATTTCTGGATTTTTAACAGCGCCTGTATTTATTGCGACTTTGTCAGCTCCACTTAACAGAATATCGCGAGCATGTTGCAGTGTTTTTACACCACCACCTACAGTAAATGGAATATCTATTACCTGAGCTACTTTGGAAACAAGTGTCTTGATCGTTTCCCTTTCCTGTTGCGATGCAGTAATATCAAGAAAGACAAGCTCATCTGCACCTTCGTTGCTGTACTTTTCAGCTAACAAAACCGGATCTCCCGCATCTTTTATTGATGCAAAGTGCATTCCTTTTACTACTCTACCGTTGTCAACATCCAAACACGGAATTACTCTCTTGGTTAAAGTCATGTTACTGCCCTAACCTCCTCAATTGAAATTTTTCCATCATATAGCGCTTTTCCAAGGATAATTCCAAACGCTCCACATTTTTTTACATTTATGGTGTCTTGAATGGTTGAAACACCACCGCTTGCAATGATCTTCGTGTTCTTTATGTCACATGCTTTCTTTAGGGATTCGAGATCTGGTCCTAGTAGGGTTCCATCTCTTTCAACGCTTGTTAAAAGAAATTCTGATAATCCAAGTTTTAGAAAGCTTTCTACTCCTGGTATGAGATCTACTCCCGTGCTTTGTTGCCATCCATCTATGACAATTTTTCCATTTAATTGATCTACAGAAATTATAATTCTGTCTTTTCCAAACTTTGCTAAAATTTCTGGTAAGATTTCTTTGTTTTTAAATGCAAAAGTTCCTAGTACAACTTTGGGTGCAAAAGAAAGTACATCATTTATTGTATCTTCATTACGTAATCCACCTGCTACGTGAATTGGAATAGAAACCTGCTGTGCAATTTTTTTAATTATTTGTAGATTTGAACCTCTGCCTAGGGTTGCATCAAGATCCACTACATGTATTCTGTCTGCACCAGCTTTTTCCCATTTCTTTGCGGTCTCTATAGGATTGTCACCGTAGATTGTTTTATTTTTTGGATCCCCTTTGACAAGTCGCACTACCTTACCATCCATAAGGTCAATTGCAGGAATGATTTTCACTTTTTACACTCTCGCAAAAAGTTGTTGATCATTATAGAGCCCACTTTGCTAGACTTTTCTGGGTGGAACTGTGTCCCAAAAAGTGAGCCACTTTCTATCACGGCAGGTACGCTTATGCCATAGTCTGAATCTGCTTTTACTATCTCCATATTTTTTGGCTTTACTCTGTACGAGTGTACAAAATAAACCCATGAACCGTCCTTTACACCATCTAAAAGCTTACTTGGTTTTTTTATTTGCAAGTCATTCCAGCCCATGTGAGGGATCTTGAGTTTGTTTGGAAGTAGGATCACCTCACCTTCCAAAACTCCTAGTCCGCTTGCCTTTCCCTCCTCACTTTTCTCAAAGAACATCTCCATACCAAGGCAAATACCAAGAACTGGCATCTGGTTTTTCACTGTATCAGCAAATGCTTTTTTTGATGAGGTTATACTGTCAATAGCGGGATCGAAATTTCCCACTCCAGGCAATAAAAGCCCCGAATAGCTATTGGTATGATTAAGACTTGTTATTACATCAACTTCAGCATCATTTTTTTCCAAGGAGGATTTTAAGCTGAATATGTTTCCTGCGCCGTAATCAAATATGGCTACTTTAACCACTACATAGCACCTTTTGTGCTTGGTATTCCTTTCTGTTTTTTATCATATCTAGCTGCTATTCTCCATGCAACCGCAAACGCTTTTAGCGCAGCCTCAATTTTGTGATGATCGTTTTTTCCATACTTTACAGTTACATGTATACAGGCATTGAGGTTTTGGGCAAAAGAACAAAAGAAGTGTTCCAAGTCTTCTTTTGAGATTTTTTCTATCTGATTTCGTTCAATAGTAAGTTCAATTTTGTGATACGGCCGCTTGACCAGATCAAGTGATGCTTCTGCAAGTGATTCATCCATTGGAACAGATGCATAACCAAATCTTGTTATTCCACTTCTACTTCCAAGTGCAGAATCCATTGCGCTAGCAAGTGCTATTGCGGTATCCTCAATTACGTGATGTGATATTCCATCTTTTGAAGCTGCATTTAGCTTAAGATCAAGCATGGCGTGCTTACCAAAGCTTGTGATCAAATGATCAAGAAAATTGATTCCTGTTTTTACAGAAATCTTACCGCTTCCATCAAGGTTAACATTTACTGATACCTCAGTCTCTCTAGTCTTTCTGTTGATGCGACCTAATCTTGATTTCATATAAATCCCTGCAGAGAGCGACTTTTATGTCTCAACCAGATTTAATGTATTCGGAATCAAATCTATTGTTTCTAGTATCATGTCAGCATTTTTTTCTACGAAGAGCTTGCGTTTTGCTTCTGAATCTTTACTTGTACCGTATATTCCACAAAAAACTGTTTTGTTGCCAAGCTCTTCTGATTTTTTTGCCATAATATAGTCTTCCATAGAATCGCCTACAAACATACAGCAATAAGATTGAAGCCCCGTGATAGAGGACACAAGAGGTTGTGGATTTGGCTTGGCAAGATCACGTGTTTCATCCTCTAGAAATCTGGAATTTTTCAAATCAAATTCATCAAATAATTCTTTTAATGAATATTTTGCAGAAACAACACCACGTCCAGATATAATAGCTATTTTTTTGTCAAATTTTTTCCGTAGTGCGTCTATTAGTTCTTTTTTTACAAGTACTACATCATTATCAATCAACCCTTGTCCATCAAAAAATTGCGGCTTTCGTTTATAGAGCTCATAATACAATTTAGTACCGTAGAATATCTCATCAAATGTTGAATACAATATGTTTAAGTCATGTGGCCCAGGATATGCTAATTTTTTTCTTATTTCAGAAAGATCAACCCTTATCATATCAAGATATTTTTCAACCGAACATATACCGCTTTGATCACAATTCTTGATCACTTCAAATATGAATTCGGCTATGTGTTTGTTTAGTTTTTTTGCAGCCACTATGGAAAGAATCAATGAGTAAGTTACATCGACTTCATCATTGAAACCCCCAGTTGCTTTGAAACCCTCTATCATTTGCGTAGTCACAACATTTGATTGATCTATATCCGTCATCTCTTTTAGAATAAAATCTACCGTTTTTTTTATGGCAAGATCATACGAGTTAGTGATATCAATTAGAACACCATCACAATCAAATATTATGGCATCAAGAGTCTTTATTTTGTCAATCTTTGAGGTATCAACAAATATACCATCAGCTAATTTTTGGAGTGTCATCTTAATAGATCACGTATTGCTGACAAAAATCTTGAATTCATCTCTTCTGAACCTACTGTCACCCTAAGACACTCTTCTTGGTTTCCTATTTTCCCTAGATTCTTCACTAGAATTCCTTGTTCTATGAGAGCTTTGTATATACGCAAACCAGCTCCACGTGCACCAAAAAGCACAAAGTTTGCCTTAGAGTCAAAGACTTCAAACGCTTCCATATTACGAAGTTTCTCTATTAGCCGTGCTCTTTCATTTTTGACAAGATTTACAATCTCAGAAATGTGTTTTGATTTTTGCAAAGCTAGAATTCCTGCGTCAATTGCAATTGTATTTAGTGGATACGGATATTGGATAACCTTGGTAAACACGTCTACAATCTTTTTGTTTGCAACAAAGTATCCCACGCGTAAACCTGCAAGGCCAAATGCTTTGGAAAGTGTTCTCAAAACAAGGAGATTATCTTTTTTCGTTGTGAGATCTACAACTGAATAATCTGCAAATTCTACATATGCCTCGTCAATTATCACAAGACCCTCAAATTCATTGACCAATTGTTCAAGCTGATTTCTTGCAAATTGAAACCCAGTTGGATTATTTGGAGAATCAAGATATAAGATGTCAGCTTTTTTTGTATTTGAGAGAAATTTTTCCAAATCAAGCGTCATGTTGTCTGTAAAAGGAATTTTGATTGTTGGAATAGCGTATAGTTTACATCGTTCTTCAAAAAACCCAAAAGTAGGATCTGACGTTAATACAGTTGTTTCCTTTAATGCAAAGTTTGTAAGAAGCAGATCAATTATCTGGTCTGAACCATTTCCTACACCAATCATTTCTGATGGCATTTTGATATAGTCAGAAAGTGCTACTACGAGTCTTTCCGTACCGCCTAGTGGATACTCTCGCACATCGAGTTTTTCTCTAGTTTGGTTGATCAAATCCAATGAAAATTCTCGTTGTATTGCAAGGTTTTCATTAGAATCAAGCTTGAGGGCGTTTGAGTATTTGTCAGGCTTTTGATATCCCTTAAGCTTTGAAAGCTCATCTACTTTCTTTTGGAACCAGTCTGCTTTCATTTCAGTCTAATCCTTACTGCCTCATAGTGATTTGGTAACCCTTCTGCAGATGTGATAGACTTCATGTATTTTGAGATTTTTTGTAGAGCCATTTTTGAGGATTCTATCCTGCTTTGTATTTTCATATAATCTAGCACACCAAGTGATCCTCTAGCCCTACCAAACCCACTTGTTGGAAGTATGTGGTTTGAGCCAAGTAGGTAATCACTGGCTGAAGATGGGGTATTTTTACCAATAAGTACAAGGCCAGCTGATGTAATTTTCTGTGCTATCCTTTGCGGATTCTTTGTGATTATTTCCAAGTGTTCTGGTGCTAGTTTATTAGCAAACTCTATAACATCTGATTCGGTCTTGCAAATTGCAACAAACCCGTTTGTGCTCAAGCTTTCCATGACAATTTTACGTCTTTGTATTTTACGAATTTTTTGCTCCACTGACTTGATTACAAAGTCCTTTAGTTTTGTTGAGGTTGTTATAAGGCAACACATTGTTTCAGGGCTGTGTTCTGCCTGTGATATCAGATCAGAAGCAACTACATCAGCTTCTGCTGCAGAATCAGCTATAATTGCAAGTTCTGTTGGTCCTGCAATCATATCAATTGAAACGGTATTATTTACAATCAATTTAGCAAGGGTAACAAATGAACCTCCTGGTCCCACAATCTTATCTACTTTTGGCACGGATTCGGTACCATATGCGAGCGCAGCAATTGCTTGTGCACCACCTGTCTTGTAAAATTCATCTACACCACAAAGATCTGCAACAACAAGAGTAAGAGGATCTATCAAACCATTTTTATTTGGTGGAGAAACTGCAATGATTTTTTTGACTCCAGCTATTTTGGCTGGTACAATAGACATCATTGCAGTACTTGGATATCTAGCGCCACCACCTGGTATGTAACATCCCACTCTTTCAAGCGGTACAAAGACTTTGGTTATTTTTATTCCATCAATTTTAATAGTAATGTTTTGAAGCTGACTCTTTAATGCAGATTCTGTCCTTTCTAGTCTTCTTTTTGCAATCTTTATTGCTGCAATCTGTTCTTTGGTTACCTTCGAGTATGCATCTTTAATTTCAGATCTAGAGACTCTAAATGATCGTAGTTTTGCGCCACTGAATTTTTTTTCGTACTCTTTTAACGCCTTGTCTCTTCTTTTCTGTACATCTAATATTATTGATTCAACTTTTTTCCTGTATTGTTCTTTAGGTTTGGGCCGTACAGCATCTACTGTGGCATTGATATTTCGAACTATGATGGTTTTCATCAATTTTCCTCATCTCGTTTTATCTCCTCAAGTGCTAGTATCTGCTTTGGTTCATGCACAACCAGGCCTTGCGCGATCTTTCTTAATTTAGGAACAAGTTTGTAAAATTCTGACTTTGGAATTATCGTGTTTATTCCATACCACCCTTTCTGGCTTAGCGGACTGACAGTAGGACGCTTAAGAGAAGGAAGTTCCTTTAGTAATCTGGTAAGGTTCTTTTCTTGCACGTTTACGTATATGTGCAAGTGCTTTCTTCCTTCTACTACACCCCTAAGCAAAGTAACAATATCATAGATCTTTTCTCGTTTTGCCTTGTCTTTTAGAGAGGATTTGTTTGCAATCAAAATAGCGGTGGATTCCATTATAGTATCTACTATCTTTAGTTGGTTTTGTGCAAGAGTCGTTCCAGTCTCTGTCACATCAATTATGGCATCCACATCATCAGGCGGCTTTGCTTCTGTTGCCCCAAAAGAGAGGTGGATCTGCACATTTTTGTTTGAGCCAATACGTAACCATGGAGTTATGATAAGCGGATCCTTTGAACCATAAAGTTTTTTGTAGCTTGTAGATTGTTTTATGAATTTCGATGCTGTCGTAAGATATTCAGAGGAAATTCGTAGAATCTTTTTCTTTTTCCCATATGATAAAATCATTTCATCAAATGACTTGAAACTATATGAATCAGGAATTGCAACTACAAGTTTTATTTTTCCATATTCCAGATCCAAAAGAGTTTGCACATCAGCCTTTGTCTCCCTAACCCAATCGTTTCCAGTTATACCTACATCATACAATCCATCAAAAACAAGATTGGGAATCTCTTGTGGTCTTAACATCTTTACTTTAATTTGTGGATCATCAAGTGTTACGTGATATGTGCGATCTCTACGTCTTACTTTTGTCCAAGACTTTTCTAAAACCTTGAAGGTAGCATCCTCAATACTACCTTTTGGAATTGCAAACTTGACTAGAGTCAACGTAGTCCTAGCAAGGGTTTTTAGATATATATCTTGAGCACTAAAGTTCTTTGAGTATTTCTTTAGCTCGATGCACTGAGATGTTTCTTTCCTTTATCATCCTTCTTGTTACCTCATCTATTTTATCCGTCTTGACACCAGCACTTGCAGCAATGTTTCTTGCATGTAGCTTCATGTGTCCTTTCTGTATTCCTTCAGAAGCAAGAGCTCGTATCGCACTGAAATTTTGTGCAAGACCTACAGCTGCAATTACACATGCAAGCTCTTTTACAGATTTTACCCTAAGAATTTTTGTGCAGATTTTAATCATAGGGTGTACATTTACAATACCACCTACAATTCCCACTGCCATTGGTAATTCGATTTTGCCAACCAAGTTTCCTTTCTTGTCTTTTTTCCATTCCGTAAGTGAAGTGTATCTTCCTGTCCTTGATGCATACGCATGAGCCCCCGCTTCTATTGCTCTTGTATCTTGTCCAGTTGCATTTGCGACTGCAATTATTCCGTTCATTATACCCTTGTTATGAGTAACAGCTCTGTAGGGATCGCTTGCTGCAAATTGGTATGCCAATATAATGTTATCAACAATTTTCTGACCTCCAACTTGTACTTTATCAAAGATTGCAGTGCCTCTTACCAATCTTTTTGTAGAGTAATTTGAAAGTATTCGCAGAATTACTCTACCACCAGTCAGCTTTTCAATCAGTGATGCAACTCCCTCGCACATTGTGTTTGTTACATTTGCGCCCATCGCATCTCCCACATCTATTAAAAGTTCTACAATCAACATTGGTCCTGAATCAGTTTTGATCTTTTTACAGAAGACTTGTTTTGCCCCTTTACCCATTTTGGAAAGTGTCTGGCTCTTTGAATTAGCAAGTTTTAAAATTTGCTTAGAAGATTTCATGATTTTTGAGATGGCTGATTTTACGTCAACATCAACAACTTGGATCTGTCCAATACTGTAGGATTCATCTGCCTTCATGGTAAAACCACCATGTTTTCTTGCTATCTTTGCAGCTTTTGAGGCGGCTGCAATCACTGATGGTTCCTCAATTACCATTGGAACTAGGTAGTCTTTACCATTTATCTGAAAGCTTGTTGCTATTCCAAGTGGAAAAGATATGGTTCCTATTGCATTTTCAATCATTTTATCTGCATCATCAAATGAGATACCGCCCTGACTTTCTAGAATCTTAATGTCTTGTCGTGAGAGACCACAAAACGATGCCACTGCCTTTATTCTTTCTTTTCTGCTCTTTTCGTAGAAATTTGGAATTGATGAGTTTGCCAATTTATTTTACTATCCTAATGAGCTTATCATCAGTCTTGTCTGGAAATCCTTTACCATCAGTGTTTCCCGTAAGAATGTAAAGATAACCATCTGGTCCTTCATTAACATCTCTTATCCTTCCAACTCCACCCAATATGCTTTTTTGCGAGGTTATAGTTTGGTCTTCTATTGTTAGCTGATACAGATTGGTTCCACGCAAAGAAGCCATGATGAGATCATTTCCAAGATCAAGTTTGTCAGAAGAATAAAATACGATCCCAGCTGGTTCTAAACTTGGATTATAGCATGCCAATGAGTCTACAAACTCTTCATTACCTAAACACTCTTGTTCAGGCCATCCAAAGTTTTGTCCTGCTCTTACAATATTGAGTTCATCATTTTTTGTAGGACCATGCTCTGTAACATACAGATTTCCTGATTTATCCCAAGCCATGCCTTGAGGATTTCTATGTCCATATGAAAATACTGGCAGTTCTTGAAATGGGTTATCTGAAGGTATTGTACCATCATCATTTAATCTCAGAATTTTACCCGATAGCGACTGTAAATCTTGTGCCGAATGTTGATCTGTAGCATCTCCAGTTCCAACGTACAGCTTGTTATCAGGGCCAAATTTTATCACCCCCCCGTTATCAAACTCTGCGCCTGGAATTTTGTCCAAAATTACTAGTGCGTCCACAAGTTTGTTTTCTGATTCGGTTATTCTAATAACTTTGTTCCAGAGCCTATTGTCTTCAGAATACGTATAAAATACATACAGATGGTGGTTATTTACAAAATCTGGATGCAAGACAAGTCCAAGTAAACCACCCTCAATTACATCGGCTACTCGTAAGTTTGCAAGTGGCTCTTCAAGCAAAGTACCAGACTCAATTACCCTTATTCTACCAACTTTTTCTGTAAAAAAAATTTTTGTATCCGCAAAATCCATAGCCCAAGGTTTCTGGAGATTTGTTGCAATGACCTCTACAAATTTTGTTTTTGTTGCATTGGTGGTTGGTTCTGGGATTGTGATTGGGTTTGAAGGCAAGTTTACAATTATAATAGAAGCAGCAATTGCAGCTATAATTCCCATTATCCTTATTTTTTTATCCACATCTGTGACACTTTGCAAATCCTATTAATTATTTCCAAAATCAGATAAAGCGTATATATCACCCTCAAACTTCTTTTCAGTTAGCGGGGTGGGGAAGCCAGACTACTTGGGCAAAGTCATCCCGGCGGGCTCATAATCAAGGCTGATGAGATACCCGCAAATCAGTAGTTCAAATCTACTCCCCGCTATTTCTGTGTGTAGACATGAAACCATTTTCTTGAATCATCAAATTCGATTTTTTTGTTTAATTTTCCAATTCTTTGTATGGGTCGAGTCAAATGTCTATGTGCAGAAAGAACAGGCATATAGAGTCGTTTTTCAATTTCTCGTGGAATTTCCTGCAATGTTTTGTGTGAAGAGGTTTTTTCGCATTTTACACATTCAAAGCCCTGATTTTTGCCCTTTGACTTCATCTTTTTGTTGCAACGTCGGCAAATTGGATTTACCATCTTTAGGTTTTTTTGTAACTCCAAAACTTCAAGGAATTCTACGTTTAAAATTCGTTGATGATTTCGCGAGGCTTTTCTCACACCACCGCCTACCTTTATCAAATCTCCTCGGATTAGCTTTGAGGTAATTTGGGTTATGCCTGTAGGCTTGTATACCGCACATTTGACTTTTTGACCATTTTTAGTTATAGAAAAAATAACATGCCCACCCAACTGGATTTTTGGTTCATCAACGACCCTTCCAGTAACAATTCCTGATGAAAATGGTTTCAAATTAAATACATCCAGTTCATTTTTTAGATGAGCCCCAGTGCCTTGATTTGATCTAAACACCATATATCCATCAAGTTTTTCTGTGGCTTGCACAAGTGATGCGCCTTTAATTACAGCATCAACATCCTCTCCACGGACACCAAAAAATACTGGATCTGGGCCATGTGGTGCAATCAAAATTCGGTTTTTTTCTTCATCATAGCTGTTAAACGTTCGCGGGTATGTAATATCCTGCATTTTCTTTACACTTTCTTTGAAAACTTCTCTTTTCTTTCCAAAGTTAGATTCGTTTCTGTAGCTGATAAGCTCAAAAGTGTGATCATCAAAAGAGTATCCAATTGCTCCTATAGCACCTACCAAACCTTGACCGTTGCCAAGGTAAATAGATTCTAATCCATTTTGTGAGGCAAATTTTTTTGCTATATTTCTGCTTATCAATTGACACAGCGCAAGTTGCCCAAATTCAGAGAATTGTTTTGGAATTTTTTCTTGCTGATAAAACACAAGACCTGGATTTGCTCCCTCTTTTATTGCAGAGTGTTTTTTGATAAACTCAACTACTTTTTCCTTGATAGTGTCTGGTCTGTCAGTTTTAATTTTTATCGCTACTGCACCATTTCCTCGTGTTTTCCAAGGTATGTTTGGGTTGAATCTAATCAAATATGGATAATCCAAAAACTCTGCGTGTTCTTTTTTCAGATATTCTACAATCTTGTAAGCAAGAAATGTAGTGCACATGCCATTTCTTGAATCCGTATCGTCAAAACCTATGTGAATAACGGAGCTAGGTTTCATCAATAACCGTCATTGTGAGTGTAGAACGCACATTTTTGAGTTGTCTTATGTTGTTTGAGATAGTTTTTTTAAGCGTAGCACTATCGGAGGCTTCTATTTTTACCACTAAATCATAGGCACCATAAAGAACATACACGTACTTGACATTCTCAATGGCTTTTAATTGGTTTACTAATTCGTTTTCTGCACCAAGTTCTGCATTTATCAGAACAAATGCGATTGCCATGCCATGGTGTTAGGTCAAACGATATTAAATATTGTGTAGTTTCGCTTGGTTTAAATTAAAAACGATCGCGTTTTAGAACATAAATGATAGTAATAGATGAGAAAAGGATTTTTGATGAAATCCTAAAGAGAAAACCAGTTTCGGTAGCATTGAATGGGCCCGATGGGATACTACCTAAAGTTCAAGAAACTGCATCAAAAATAATGGAAAAGTTTGGTATTCCAGCCTATGTACTTGCGGATACATGTTTTGGTACATGCGATATGAATACCAACGGTGCCAAAGTACTTGGAGCTGAAATACTCTTTCACATAGGCCATACTATAAACACACCTACTTTTGGTGAAAATGTTGTTCTTGTGGATGCTTTTGATGATATTTCATTTGATAGTGTTGCAAGAAAATGCGTAACTGAGCTTGCAGGAAAGACTGTCTCGCTTGTAACCGATAGTCAACATCTTCCACAAATGGAAAAGGTAAAAAAAATCCTAGAGGAAGGTGGGATGACAGTTAAAATTGGTGATGGAAAAGGACAGCTAAATGACGGACAGGTCTTTGGATGTGAATTCTATCCTACATCACAAACAAAGGATGTTGTAGATGCAAATGTGTTTTTGGGCCAAAGTACTTTTCATGCTGCTGGAATAGCACTCTCTACAGACAAGCCAACATACATCCTTGATCCATATTTTGATGAGATAAAAGAAGTGACTGAATTTGCGCAAAAACTACAGAAAAAATCAATTCTTGCAGTATACAAAGCGATGGAGGCAGAAACCTTTGGAATCATAGTTGGTCTCAAAGAAGGCCAGTTTTCAAAAACTACTGCCTTGAAATTCAAAAAAGAGCTTGAAAAGGTAGGCAAAAAAGTTCAGCTCTTTGCGCTTACTGACATAACTGAAGAGAAACTTGGCAATCTGAAAGGAATTGACGCTTTCATTCAGGTTGCATGCCCTAGAATATCTACAGACAATCATTTCCGCAAGCCGGTACTTTCCACACCACAAGCAAATGCACTTCTCAAGCTCTTAAACAATGAAAGTATCGAAGGATTTCTGCAAATTCCCCATTGGCTATAAACAATTATAATCACCAACTCCAAAATTGACACATTGTCTGAAAACTCTAGTCTGCCAGGTGATAAGGTTGCGATCATAGAGGAATTTGAAACTGGCAACAATACTTTTGATGATGGTCATACTATACGTTCAGTTGTAATTGGTACAAAAGAGTTTGATAAAACCAAGCGCATCGCAAAAATTAATCAGTTCAAGTCACCAGCAGTTCCACAAGTAAATGATTTAGTGATAGGGTATGTAGCTGCCCTGATGAATAACATGTTTGCAGTTACCATGCTGTACATAAACGGCAAACCAACACATTCTGGTCTTGAGTGCATTTGTCAAGCAAAAGGAGCAAAGAAAAGAATCATCGCAAGAGTAAGTGATGTTGTAATGGTAAGAGTCATAAGCCATCTAAATGGAGCAATACATGCCACGGTTAACGAACCTGAGCTTGGAGTTTTATTTACACAATGCAACAAATGCGCAGGTAAAGTAGTACTGATTGGTGGCAATGTAAAATGTGTTGACTGTGGATATATTGAGGAAAGAAAGATCTCAAGCAAGTTTGGTAACGGCGATTTTATAAAACTAGGATCCAAGTGAGAACAATGCTTCGAGTTGCATTCCAAGGAGAAAGAGGTGCCTATAGTGAGGCAGCTGCATCGTACTTTTTCAAAGACAAAATTGATACTATTCCACATCCTACGTTTTATGATGTTTTAGAATCAACAGAAAAAGGTGAGTCTGGTTATGCTATTCTTCCAATTGAAAATTCTCTTGAGGGCAGTGTAGGCGAAAGCTACGACCTTCTTTTATCAACTAACCTTAATGTTGTAGATGAGATATACTTCAAGATAAGACACTGCTTGATAGGATTTCAGAAATTAGAAAAAGTTGACACAGTATATTCTCATCCACAAGCACTTGGACAGTGTAGAAAATTTATTCAAAGTCACAAGATAAAGGCGGTGCCTACATATGATACTGCAGGAAGCGTCAAAATTTTACTTGAGCTAAAAAATGAGAATGCTGCATGTATTGCAAGTAAAAAGGCTGCCGAGATTTACAAAGTTCCCGTGATAAAAGAGGGAATAGAAGACAATACAAATAACTATACTAGATTTCTAGTTCTTGCAAAGAAAAAACATGAAAAGACAACAAAGAACAAAACTTCAATAATATTTTCCATAAAACATGTTCCAGGTTCACTTTATAGTGTTCTTGAAAAATTCAACACAAATAAAATAAATCTAACAAAGATAGAATCTCGACCTACCAAAAGTACGCCTTGGGAATACAATTTCTATGTTGATTTTGAGGGACATGAAACTGAGCCAACAGTACAAGACTTGCTAAAAAAAATAAAACAAGATACATTGTTTCTTAAAGTACTTGGCTCGTATCCACGCGCAGAGTTAAGTTAAAAACCTCTTGGTTTCCTTATTGTAAAACCCGCACTTATACCAATTATTATGATACCTGATATTATTACAAGCATGTGATATGTGAAAAGAATTGGATCACTTGTAAATTCAAGAGTGCCAAACACATGTACATCAGAATCTCCTGTGTTTTTTACCTCAATTCTATGTTGTCCCTCTTCAAGACTATACCAATCAAAGCTTACCTCGTTTTTGAAATCTTCGTCTACCTGTAAGCCATTACCTGGAGTTTCAAGTTTTACATGAAAGGAACTTCCAGTAACATTGAGTATTTCATGGAAGTGTTCTTGTGCATTGAACCGATAAACAGTATTTTTGCCGATACTAAGAGTTTCGTCTATCGATTGTGTTTGAGTACCAATTGAAAGAATCAAACTAATCACTCCAAGTGCAGTTATGACACCACCTGCTCCTATTCCAATTGCTGTTTTTTTACTGAGCATTATCGAAAATAATTTCTATACTATATTTAAAAGTGAATTACATCAAGTCCACGTCATGTGGCTGGCTTTCCACAAACCCTGCCTGTGATATTTTAATAAATTCGGCGTTTTCTTGCATCTGTAGAATGTTGTTTGCACCACAATAGCTTAGTCCAGAACGAATTCCGCCAGTAAGCTGTTTTATGATATCTGTTACACTGCCTTTGTAAGGAACCATTGCTTCTACACCTTCTGCAACATAATCATTCAGATCTTCACCTATTGATACACTTCCCGTTTCCTTTGATTTTCTGCCAAGTGAAGCGTAAAATGAGGCCATGCCTCTATAGATTTTAAACTTCTTTCCGTTTTTCATCACAGGAGAACCAGGACTTTCATCTGTTCCGCCAAGTATACCACCTACCATAACTGTAGAGGCACCTGCTGCCAGTGCTTTTGTTGCATCACCAGAATTTCTTATTCCACCATCAGATATTATTGGCACATCAAACTTTTTGCCAACTTTTGCACAGTCAAGAACGGCAGTAAGTTGTGGCACACCAGAACCAGTTATTACTCTGGTTATACATATGGAACCAGAACCTACTCCGACTTTAACTGCATCTACACCTGCCTTAACGAGGTCTTCTGTTCCTTGAGCAGTTGCTACATTGCCTGCTATAAGCTCACAGTTTGGAAATGCCTTTTTGATCAGATGAACTGTATTTAGCGCATTATCACTATGGCCGTGCGCTATATCAACAACAATAACATCTGCCCCGGCATCAAGCAATGCTTCTGTTCTTTCCATAAAATCACCCTTGACTCCTACCGCAGCTCCAACAAGGGGTCTTCCCTTTTTGTCCTTTGAAGCAGCAGGATAGTTGTCTGTGTTTATGATATCCTTGCTTGTTATCAGTCCTTTTACATGTCCTTTTTCATCTACAAGTGGCAGTTTTTCCACTCTGTTTTTTCGCAGAATCTCCTTTGCTTCCGATATACCGATTCCTAGTTTGGCAGTAACAACATCGCTTATCATTACATCTTTCACAAGTTTTGTACCTCCTTCTGATTCAAACATGATATCACGTCTTGTCAATATACCAACCAGTTTAGAATCAGGATCAGTGACTAAAAGACCCGAGACTTCCTTTTCCCGCATGTAGTTTATGGCTTCTTTGACTGTCTGGTTTGGTCTGATAAAGTAGGGATTTTCTATCATTACACTTCCAGAACGCTTGACTTTGAGTACCTCGTTTACCTGTTCCGAGATTGTAAGAAACCTGTGAATTATACCAATTCCACCTTCACGTGCCATAGCAACTGCCATTGTAGATTCAGTTACTGTGTCCATGTTTGCACTGATTATAGGAATGTTAAGGGAGATGTTTTTTGAAAGCTTGGTTTGTAAGTTGGTCTGGGATCTAGTAGCTATACTTGAGCGTTTGGGAACAAGGAGCACATCGTCAAACGTCAGTCCGTCCCGTATTTCCAACTAAACCTTCTAGTCTAGAATGACAATCTGTTATAAGCCTTTCCTGAAGTGGTAAGATAATTTTTGTGCAATAGAAACCACTTCTCTTGTAGCTTTTACAGTATGAGTTCTTATGATATCTGCATCATTGAGGACTGAAACTGCTTCAGCTGCAAGTGAACCATAAAGTCTCTCGTTAGGATTTTTTATTTTCAGCAAATTTCCAATAAATGATTTGTGTGAAACTGAAACAAGCATGGGACACCCAAGTTTGAGTGAACGTAAATTTTGTAGAATTAGAAGATCTCTTTTAACCCAATCGGAATTTATTCTAGTAAAAAACTTGCCTTTACCTTTTTTTCTAAAAAAGCCGATTGCAGGATCTACTGCTATATTTTTGTTTGAAATATTTTCAGATTTAGCGATGGCAAGACTTTGTCGTAACAGATTTTTTGTCTGCAGTACTTGATTTCCCCGTACCAAATTTTTGCTAAATGCACATAAGACAAGTGAGGGGTCATATTTACCCACGACCTTTGGCATGTCCTTATCGTATTTTAGTCCAGAGATGTCGTTAATTATATCCGCACCAAGCTCAAGTGCAGCTTTAGCAACCTCTGCCCTGCACGTGTCTACAGAGATTGGAAGGTTAGATACTTTTTGAATTATCTTGATTGCCCTAGTTACTCGTTCTGCCTCTATCTTTTCTGATACTATTGTATTCAGGTATGGAGTAGTAGACATGCCTCCTATGTCTACAAAGTCTGCTCCCTCGTCTTCCATTTTTCTTATAGCGTTAGCTATCTTTTCTTTTTCTATTATCACAGATTTTTTAAAAAACGATTCTGGACTGACGTTTATTATTCCCATTATTCTTACAGGATTAGAATTTCCTACAGAAACTGAACCTAATCTACTCACATAGTTTATGATTAGCCGCCTCTACATTTAGATTTACATGAATGTGAAAGGGTGGGAAAAAAAATACTCACTAATTTTGAAAGAATTCAGATACAGTAGAAAAAAAGATCTTGAGGCTGCAAAAGTTTTAAACTCCATTTTGAAAAAGCAGTTTCCAATTAAAAAGTTAGAAAAAAAGATCAAAAACCAGACTGTATTTGTTGTTGGTGCTGGTTCCTCTCTTGTTTCTTGTATGCATGTATTAAAAAAATACAAAAGCATAACCAAGATTGTTGCTGATGGAGCAACTAAAGCGTTGATTGAGAACAAGATAAAACCTGATATTGTAATCACTGACCTCGATGGAGATCAGAGGTTTCTAAAAAAAGCAAGCAAAGGCAATGCTATCATGGTAGTACATTCTCATGGAGACAACATAGAAAAATTGCCTCTTGCTTCTGAATTCAAATCTTGTATAGGTACAACAGAAGGAAGACCTTTTAGGAAAATTCATAATTTTGGCGGATTTACTGATGGTGACAGATGCGTCTTTCTTGCCAAATATTTTGGTGCAAAAAAAATAATTTTGTTTGGAATGGATTTTGGAACAAAAATAGGAAGATATTCAAAAGAAAAAATTTACGATAAACACGTCAAGCTAAAAAAGCTACGACATGGCAAGAGGCTTTTAGAGTGGCTTGCCTCAAAAGATAACTCCGAGCTATACACCACCTCAAAACCAATCAAAGGGTTTAGTAAGATAGGTTTTGCCGATCTTGAGAAGATTATCTCAAGCTAGGACATGTTTTAATATTTATTATCCATATAGCATTAAAAAAAACATGGGCTATTCTGAAAAGCAGATTCGTGACATTTTAGAGCTAAAAGAGTGGATTACTGAAGAAATTGAAAAACGTCAAATTGAGCTGGAGAGGTTGAAAAGTAACCTAACAATTTTAGATTCAATTCTAAAGCAATCAAGCTTTAACAAAGCATCTTCTTTGATATCTAGCCCAGACAAAGAAGGTTCTATAATACCAATCAAAAGTGGAGATAATACAGTTATTGCAAATGCACGTATCACATCAAACGAGGTTGTCATTGTTCCGTCAAAAGACATAAAACTAGATGTAGAAACACACCCATTCAAATCATTTTTCCTTGGCAGAATAATAGGTGGGATGGAAAGCAAGGACAATTTGGATGTGCAGAATGGAAAGATAGATCCTGATCTAGTGATAAATTGCATAATAAACAAAGATGGAAATATGATCAGAGAAATTTTGATTAAAAACTATCGTGAAAGGGAGAGAGTAAATGAAATAATAAACACTGTAGCATGGTCATTTTCTCGCATGATTGAGAATTCTAAAAAGTGAAGTTATGGATAAGATAGTTGTTATAGACTTTGGATCCCAGTACAGTCATCTAATCTGCAGAAGAATTCGTGAGTTTTCTGTATATGCAGAACTTGTACCCTTTGACATATCACTTGAAGAACTAAAAAAACTAAATCCAAAAGGAATAATCTTTTCTGGTGGTCCCGCTAGCGTTTACAATACCGATTCTCCAAAGCCAGACAATGGAATATTTGATCTTGGACTTCCTGTTTTAGGAATTTGCTACGGTCACCAATTGATCGTAAATAATTTTGGTGGAAAAGTAAAACGTGCAAACAAGGAATATGGTTCTTCGTCTCTCATGGTAGACAATAACTCTGATCTGTTTAGTGGTATGGGAAAATCCATAAGAGCTTGGATGAGCCACGGAGACGCTGCAGAAAAAATTCCAAATGGTTTTGAAATTATAGGTCATACAGAAAGCTCTCACGCAGCAGCTATAGCAAACAGACAAAAGCTGATCTATGGAATACAATTTCACCCTGAAGTAGTTCACACAGAAAGAGGTACAGAAATTTTGAGGAACTTTGCAATAAACATCTGTGGTGCAAAACAAGAGTGGACAATGCAAAATTTCATAGAAACGACTGTAAATGAAATTTCAAAAATCGAAGAAAATGTTCTGTGTGGTATAAGTGGTGGGATAGACTCTACAGTAGCAGCACTTTTGATTCAAAAAGCAGTAGGAAAGAGACTCAGGTGTGTTTTTGTTGATAATGGTCTTTTAAGATTAAACGAAGAAAATGAGGTAGAGACCATGTTCAAAAACAATTTTTCAGTAAACTTTACACGCATAGATGCAAAGGAGCGATTTCTTTCAAAGCTAAAGGGAATAAAGGATCCTGAACAGAAAAGAAAGATTGTGGGAGAGGAATTCATACAAATATTTACAGAATTTGCTGAAAAAAATGGCCCTTTCAAGTGGCTTGCTCAAGGAACTCTCTATCCAGATGTAATTGAAAGCGGCGTCTCAAAAGGACCTGCTGCCGTGATAAAAACACATCACAACGTTGGTGGCCTTCCTTCCTGGCTTAGCCTCCAAGTACTAGAGCCATTGCGTTTTCTCTACAAAGATGAAGTGCGAAAGGTTGCAAAGGTGCTTGGAGTACCAGACAAACTGCTAAACCGACATCCATTTCCGGGACCTGGGCTTGCAGTCAGGATAATTGGAGAAGTCACACAAAAGAAACTACAGATTTGCAAGCTTGCAAGCAAGATTGTGGAAGACGAGCTTGTTGCAGCTGGATGGTACAACAAAGTTTGGCAAGCATATGCAGCAGTGGGGGATGATAAGGCAGTTGGTGTAGTGGGTGACGAAAGAAAGTATGGACACATTGTTACTGTACGTGTAGTAGATTCTATAGATGCAATGACAGCAGATTGGACAAGACTTCCTACAGAGATTCTAGAAAAAGTAAGCAATCGAATTACAAATGAGGTAGAGGATGTAACGTGGGTCAGTTATGTCATTTCAAGTAAGCCGCCTGCAACTATAGAGCCGCAGTAGCTAAAGACAATACTTCTTGCATAGTTGGTGGAATACCATTTGAATTTCCCACATAAAGTGAAGATGCGGCGTTTGCAAAGAGTAGTCTTTCTTTTGGTTCAAGACCCCCAAGATATCCCAAAATGTTAGCAGCATCCCAAACATCGCCTGCTCCTGTAACAAATTTTACTTCGGTAGGAAAGGATTTTACAAATTCTACGTCTTTACCGTTTGACCAAAAAGCCCCAAAGGAGGTATGTAGATCTATTGCTACAGATGTTTTTTCTGAAAGTCTAGAAACTAGCCTTTTGGTTTCATCATTATCTGAGATGTCTCCAAGACCAAACTGTTTCAAGAGTATATTGCATTCATTCTCATTAAGACATAAGGAGTCCAGATTTGAGGCAAGCTCACTTATTGCTTCTTTAAACTCCCCTGACCTAGATTGTATGTCTGCAGGATCAAGAAAATGAAGGGATTTGGTGGATTTTTCAAATACAAACTCGGAAAGATCCGTGCCCCTTTCATTGCTTGCCCAGTTGGCAACTATAATTGCGTCAGCATTCTGAATTGCGCTTTGTTCTTTTTGTCCTAGTTTCTCAGGCCCAAAGTTTTCATTATCGCCAATATCAGATAGCATGATGTTTACAACATGACTTTTGTTACTAAATTCAAGAGAAACAGTTCTCCCGGGCTTTCCATCGATTAGAAACAAAGTTGCATTTTGAAATTCAGAAAATGTATCTTGTAGAATATGTGAGCTTGTCCTATCAGAGACTGTGATTAGTGAAACTGGTGCACCAAGCCGTGCAAGTGCATATGCAATATTTGTTGCATTACCACCTTTTAGATCTGTTTGTGGAATCCCTCTTATGCTACCGCCAAGCTGGCTTTTTTCTGAAATTAACTCATACAGTCTTGATATGTCTTGTATCTTTACTATCCTGTCTAGAAAAAAATCATTTAAAACAACCACAGAACCAACGATGTTAAGATTCTGCAGCTGCTCTAACATGAGAAGCTTTTAGCCCATTGGAGGATGAGGTGCATGCCCTCCACCCCTTGCACCGGATGAGGCAATCACATCATCAATTCTTAAAATCATGCATGCCACTTCTGTTGCAGATTTTATTATCTGTTCTTTTACTGCTACTGGTTCTATGATATCAAGTAAATACATATCTGCTATGCGAGTGTTTCGTGCATCAATTCCAGTCCACTTTTTACCCTGAGACTGTTTTGCTCTCAGTGTAACCATCGTATCTATTGGATCCATTCCAGCGTTTTCTGCAATTGTAAGAGGAATGATTTCCAAGGCTTCTGCAAACTTTTTGATTGCAAGCTGTTCTCTTCCTTCAAATCGGTCTGCCCAGTCTTTAAGACCTGAAGCAAGGTATTCTTCTGGTGCACCTCCACCTGCAACAACTGCGGGTTTTTCAATCACATCTTTGACAACCATTAAAGCGTCATGAAGTGATCTATCTACCTCATCAACTACTCTTTGTGAACCACCCCTTAATAGAAGAGTAACTGCACGTGGATTTCTGCAACCTTCGATAAACACCCACTTGTCTGTCTCAACCTTTCTTTGTTCTACATGTTCTGCAGAACCAAGATCTTTTGATGTAAGATCATCAAGGTTTGTGCTGATTGTTCCACCTGTTGCTTTTGCAAGCTTTGTCATGTCACTTTCTTTCACTCTTCTGACAGCAAGTATTCCTACCTTGGCTAGATAGTGCTGAGCTATATCATCAATACCTTTTTGACAAATCAGAACATTTGCACCAACTTCACTTATTTTATCAACCATAGCTTTTAGCATTCTGTTTTCTTCTTCAAGAAACATCTGCATCTGCGTCGGATCAGTTATCCTAATTTCTGCGCTCATCTCAGTTTTTTCGATTTCAAGTGGAGCGGTGACAAGTGCAATCTTTGCCTTTTCTATTTTGGTTGGCATGCCACTATGAACTACCTCCTTGTCCAAGACAATGCCTTTTATGAGTGAGGTATTTCTAATGGAGCCACCTGCCTTCTTTTCCACTTTTATATTGTCCAAGTCTACCTTATTGGATTCGCCCTGTTTTTCTGATACTTGTAATATAGCATCTACAACAAGTTTTGAGAGCATGGTGCTGTCTTCAGATACAAGCTTTGATTCCATGCTTGTTTTTGCTATTTTAAGAAGAATTTCTTTTTCCTGAGGATCTACGGACTTGGCAAGCTCTGCAAGAAGAGAAAGGGCCTTATCAGCTGCAGCTTGATATCCGTCAATTATTACCGTAGCATGAACATCTTTATCCAAAAGCTCCTCTGCTTTTGCCAAAAGTGAACCGGCAAATACTACTGAAGAGGTTGTTCCATCACCTACCTCGTTATCCACTGTCTTTGAAATTTCTACCATCATTTTTGCAGCTGGATGCTGAACATCAATTTCTTTTAGAATTGTTGCACCATCGTTTGTTATAGTTACATCACCAAGAGAATCCACAAGCATCTTGTCCATTCCTCTTGGACCAAGACTTGTGCGTACAAGCTCTGCAACAAGCTTTGCAGCTGCAATGTTGTTTTTTTGTGCGTCTCTGCCTTTTTGCTGGAGTGCACTTTCTTTTAATACTAGCACTGGACCTTGTGGAGTTTGCTGAATTGAAGCCAAAATTAATTACCTGTTTTTCTGATAGTTAGGTGCCCCTTTTAAAACCTTATTGATTTAGAATATCCAAGTAGGTTCTTTTTTTGACATCTACAATTCCACCGTATAGAATTCGTATCTCTGGTAAGGCAAGAAAGGGGAGAAAGAGTGGAATTAGATATGGATTTTTGAATTTACAGCCTGCGTCAACAATTTTTGAATTTAGTTCTGAATGTTCCAAAAGCGCATTCTCAAATGGTAAAATTGATATCAAACCAGCAAGCGGGAGAGCAAATTTTGCTATGATTCTTTCATCTTTTACTGCTATTATACCTCCTTGCATCTCAACTAAGCTGTTTGCGGCAAAAGCCATGTCTTTTTCATTAGATCCTATAATTATCATGTCATTTTCATGAAAGCTTTGTGTGGAACCGAAAGCATCAATTGATGCACCAAAGTTTTTCAAGAACCCAATTGTTGACTTGCCTGTTCCAAACGTTCTGTCAATTGCGGCTACCTTCCACACATCTTTTTCAGTAGATGAGACTACGTTTCCATCTTTTGTTTGCAGTTCTTCGTAATCCTTTTGTGTTATTATTTCTGTTTGCAGCCTGATTACAAGAGCATGTACTGAAGAAGCCAAACTTTTAATGATAAAGTCTTTTGGTGTGAACTTTCGTTTTATCTTTACAGTTTTTTTCATCCATTGCGGGATCTTTGGCTCTTTTATCTTTGTCACTATAGTGCCGTGTGATACTGCAAGTTTCCCACCAACAAAAACCTTCATTGGTTTTAGTTTGTCAAGATCATCAAAAACTAAGATATCAGCTAACTTGCCTGGTGCAATTCCACCATAGTCTCTTCCCATGTTGTAATAGTCAAAGCAATTTTTTGTTGCCATAGCAATAGCATCAATACGATCCAGCCCAAGTCTAACAGATTCTCTAATACAGTGATCAATATGGCCAAATTCTAACAGATCTTTTGGATTTACTCCATCTGAACAAAACATCAGTCTGTCATGGTAGGTTCCGTGTGCTAGTACACTTGGTATTATTTGGTTCAAATCTCTTCTGATGGAACCTTCTCTCATCATTATCCACATACCAAGTCTAAGCCTCTCAAG
>CAYZOW010000008.1:31928-40796 GCA_964480245.1 uncultured Nitrosopumilaceae archaeon
AACTTGAACAAATTCGGTTGGCTCATGGCAGGAAAGAATTCCTGAGGCAACGTAGGCGTTTAGCTTTTTGTCACTTGCCCCTGCTGTATGACCGTTTATGATACAATCGTTTTCTAACATATTCTTTAAAGTATTCATGGTTTTTGTATCTCGTGTTGTGACCTTTATCCAAGAAAAAACCTCACCAAGACCAAGAACGTTTTCTAAATTCAGTGCCTTTTTTTCTTCTGAAGGACTCAAAGTCTTTGCATGACTGAACTTTCTGTCAACTGGCAGACCGCCTGGAATAACATGAAAAAACCTTATTGGTAGATTTTCTGTGAGCTTAACAAATTCTCGAAAACCTTTGTAGCCACAAACACTTACCACATCAATTGGATCTGAAAATAGAGATGTTGTTCCACAAAGAAGACATTTTTTTGCCAGCTCTGATGGTAAAACAAACTGGTCTACATGTGTGTGTGGATCTGCAAATCCTGGCGTGATGTATTTTTCTTCCAAATCTATAACTGCAGTTTTTACCCCAATTGTATGTGACGCGTCAGATCCTACATATGCAATTCTGTCTTTGTAAATGGCAACCTCAACGTGTGGAGTTATTTCTCTTGAGTAGACATTTACAAGATTACAATTTTTTAAAACGACATCGGATTTCTTTTCACCTAACGCTACTGAATTTAATGATGAAATCATGCTAGCAAGCGAACTGGATCTCACAACTAAACTCAGTTTCTTATACTATTATAGATTCAAAGCGATGTTTAAATTACGGTCATCAGCGGTCTTCTTTTATGAAGATGCCAAAAGAGATCAGAAGGTACTGCCCCAAATGCAAAAAGCATACGCTGCAGAAAGTCTCAATTTACAAGGCAGGAAAGAGAAGAGGCTCAGCCATAGGGGAGAGAAGGCATGCAGAAGATAAGAAAGGGTACGGTGGTCAAAAGTTCCCAAAACTTGCCAAGCCTGCAAAGACTACAAAGAAAGCGACTCCGCTCTTTACATGCCCAGAGTGCAAAAAGACGTTTAATACGTCAGGCATTAGATTAAGAAAGTTCGAGTTGGTTGCATAATGAAAAAAGCACAAATTCTGACCCCAAAACCAAATAGCAAGTTTCAGAGAGTACAGTGTAATGAATGCAATGAAGAAAGTGTTGTCTACTCTCATGTAGCCACTAGTGTTACTTGTAAGTCATGTGGAAACCTTCTTGCAGAACCGACTGGTTCTGTTGCAAAAATAAATGGTAAAATTCTAGGTAGTGCAGAGTAAATCGTAATCTTCTTTTGTGTTTAGATTAAGTGCAATCCTCTTATCGTCTAGTATTACATACGACTCGTCAACTGTAGCCATCCCTGATAGCTTGTTTGGGTTAACTATTGATATGCCAGAGTAGGAGTATTGTTTTTTTTCATAAATCACTGAATATTCGGCTTTCAGATGGAGCAAATCAAGAAATTCTTTGCTAATAATAATTGCAGTCCAGATATTATTGGTATCAGCTAGTTGCACAATTTTTTTTATTATTTCTGCATCCAAAAGAGGCATATCGCCTGGTGTGACAAATGCTGGCTCGTCAAAGTTGTGCAGAATCTGGTTTAGATCATAAACATATCCCTTACCTGCAGTATCCATTGTACGAATTCCTAAGTTCGTGAGAAATTCCCATGTTCTTGGTGCATTAGGACTAGTGGCTGCTACAATCTTGGAAAAGCAATTAGATTCTTGAAGTGCAGATATAACATGTTGGATAACGGGCTTTTTGTGTCTAAGGAGTAGTTTCTCTTGTGACGTTTTCATCCTAGTACCCTTGCCTCCACACATCACTAGCCCTATCATACTGATGCAAAAATTAGGAGCGATGAGAGCCTAACAAGCTCGTTTGTTGCTCCAAAGACGTCTCCTGAAATGCCGCCAAAACTTCGATTTGCCGCAACAAGAAGCACAAATGACAGTACTACACCCGCTGCTATTACAATCACACCGATTATTCCACCAACCAAAACTATAGGTACAAGGGCTAGTGCACCGGCCACACCAATCTTCTTTTTATCTTTCATAGATTGAGTGAATGGAGAGCTTAGGCCTTGCCATGCTGATGATCCTCTGTTTGCTTGCAAGACCATTACAAATTTGGCAAGAAGCTCACTTAACAAAATTGCTTGAAAAAGTTCAAAGCCTTTCATCATTGAAAGTGCCATTATCATTCCACCTGCATAGAGCACTATTATTATTACACCAGCTGATCCTACAGCAGGATCACGCATAGCTTTTAATTTTTTTCCTTTTGTGCCCTTTACCATCATACCATCAGCAAAGTCGCAAAGCGCATCAGTATGATGTATTCCAGTTATAATTACAATGGAACCAGTTAGCAAAAGTCCTACTATCAAGGGCTCCAAAAATAATGAGAGTCCAAATCCAGCTGCACCTACAATTAAACCAATTACAGCTCCAGCAATAGGAAATAGATACATGTTCTTTGCAACGGTATCTAGTTCTACATTTTTTGTAGAAGGAATTATTGTAAGAAAAGAAATTACTGAACTTATTGCTTTAAACATGTAACCACCACCCAAAATATGAAAGTATTACAATTATTGGAATTGTAAAAATAGCACAAAATAGGATTGCTGTTAGCTTCATTATAGATATGGCAGACTTGAAGTGGTCTTCGGTGAGTTCAGAATTTCCATCACCTAAGATATAGTGATCCACTTTTTCAAATCTTGCTCCTAATGCGCCTGCTAAGGTAGCCATAGGATATCCCGCGTTTGGGCTTTCTGTCTTTGAACTATCTCGTCTCATTATTTCAAGCGAGTGCCTCCAGTCTGCTTTAAGAATCATTGCGGCAAGTATCATCACAAGGCTTGTTATTCTTGCTGGCAGATAGTTTAGCATATTATCACAGTTTGCACCAAACCACCCAACATTTCTAAACTGTTCTGTCTTGTAGCCTATCATAGAGTCTATTGTGTTTACAGTTCTATAGACAAATGCGCCAGCTAATCCAAAGATTGCAAAATAGAAAAGTGGTCCTGTAATTCCATCAACAATGTTTTCACCGATACTTTCTAAAGTTCCCGAAATGATGTGTTGCTTATCCAGGTTCTTTGTGTTTCTCTTGACTATCATGGAAAGTCTTGTTCTTGCATCGTCCAGGTTATCTTTTGAAAGAGCCTGCATGATTATCTTTGCATGACTTTCCATTCCTTTTATAGCGATTGTGGTTTTAAGTAAAATCCCTGTAATTAGAACAGAAAAAATCAAAACAATAGGCTCAGCTTCGTAGCTGAAATTGGCAACTGAATTTATAGAACCTAGTCCACGATTTAGAAAATAAAGTACCACAGCAACCAAAGTTGTGATTGAAATTGTAAGAACTGTTCCCCAAAGCTTTTCAGTTTTTGGAGAGTGTCCTCGTGAAAACGGTACAAGTTTTCCAATTATTGTTCCAATCCATACCGTTGGGTGAAATTTGTTTTTTGGATCACCAAATGCAAAGTCTATGCATATGGCAAGTACTACAGCCAAGAGTGGTAACAGGATCATTGGATCAACCTACCTATTGCTTTCATGTTCAAACTAGCTTTTACAATCCGGCTTAAATTTTCTATTTCTATATCTAAATATTGTAGGTATTTTTTGTTCCAGCGTACCTGTTTTGGATTTGCGTGAAGTGAATCTTCTTCCGGAATGTCAAATTTCAGAAGGGGGATTGTCCCTAGTATAGGCCTGTCTGTCATTTGTCTCAACTTTTTGAAGCTGGGGCGTAGTATGCGCATGTCTCCTCTAAACTTGTTTATTACAAAGCCTTTGATGAATTTTCGGTATTTCCGATCTATGAGTTCCATAGTTCCCACAATACTTGCAAAGCTACCTCCCTTGTCTATATCCGCAACAAGAATTACTGGTGCACACAAATATTCTGCCATCCTCATGTTTGCAATATCATACTTTTCCAAGTTAAATTCTGCCGGCGAACCAGCCCCTTCCATTATTATCAGATCATAGTTTTGCCGTAGCCAATCAAGTGATTCTGTTGCTGTCTTTAGCCCTTTGGAAAGAGCAAATTTTTCGTAATAATCCTTTGCGTACATTTTTTTGTAAAATTTTCCTTTAACAAGAACTTTGCTTCTGTAATTTCCAAGTGGCATAAGAAGAATCGGATTCATACGTGGATCTATTTCTGCTCTTGCTGCAATTGCCTGTATTGCCTGTGCCCTAGAAATTTCAAAACCGTTTTTTTTGTATGAATAAGAAGACATATTTTGAGACTTGAATGGAGCTACTCTATATCCAGAGTTTGCAAATATTCTGCACAGAGCTGTTACGAGTGTTGTCTTACCAGCACCAGATGAGGTTCCTTGTATCATCAATGCTTTTGACATATTTCCTCCAAAGCTCTGACAAGTTTTACATTTTCTTTGTGTGTACGGATAGCTACCCGTATGAATTTGTTATCAAGACCACGGAAAGTGCTACAGTCTCTTACAAGAATTTTTTTTTCTATGAGTTTTTTCTGAACCATTTTTGAGTTCATTTTTGATTTGATTAAAATGAAATTAGTTGAGGAATCATAACAAGTAAAGCCACTTATCTTTGATATTGAAGCTGTCATAAACTCAAGTTCCCTTTTTACTAGTTGCCTAGTTTTATTCAAGTGAGAGATGCTTGAAAGTGCCGCGCTTGCTGCCTTTTGTGCAAGGCCATTTACATTCCAAGGGATCTTTATTCTTAAAAGTACGTCTATGATCTTCTTACTTGCTAGACCATAACCAATTCTGAGTCCGGCTAATCCAAATGACTTGGTCAGGGACCTCAATATGAAGAGATTATCAAATTCTTTTAGATATGTTACAAGAGACTCGTTTGATTTTGGGGCAAGCTCGATAAAACACTCATCTACAAACATAAACGTTGATTTATCATAAGCGGCTTCTAAAATTTTCAACATGTTTTTTCTTGAGATCAGTATTCCAGTCGGATTATTTGGATTACAAATAAAACTACAGTCCGCTTTTGTGAAACTATCTTGTAGTTGTGAAATGTTTTTGTTAAGATTCATTGTTCTAAGATAAGAAATTTTTGCCCCGCGTAATGTTGTAGCAGCTTCATATTCACCAAATGTTGGAATTGGTATTACGACTAAACTTTTCTTGCTAAGAAAGGCTGTACAAAAATTGTAAATTATTTCTGTTGCACCATTGCCAACAACTATTTGGTCTTTTGTAATACCGGTGTACTTTGCTAGATCATTTCTAAGTTTTAAAGAGTTTGGATCAGGATAGACTGAAAGAAGATCCATATTTTTCCTAATTACATCTTTTACTGAAGCTGGAGAACCAAGTGGATTTACATTTGAGCTAAAATCTATAATTTTTGAGTCAATTTGCAATCCACTAGAATAAATTCCACCGTGTTGTGCAGGAATATAATCTGAAATGTTTCTTTCTAGCCTAAATTTCACACCATGAAATATCGTAATGGGATTTAGTGTGTTTTGGTTAGTGCTAAAGGAATATTAATTGAATGAAGCGAATATTTTTGCATGAAGCGAGTTGCAATAATAGGCGTCACTGGTGCAGTAGGACAGGAGTTTGTTGTAGCACTAAACAACCATCCCTGGTTTGAGGTAAAGCAGATAGCTGCCTCTGAGCGTTCAGCAGGTAAAAAGTTCATAGATGCTATCAGGGATCAAAACAGTGGCATTTTAAAGTGGCACAAAAAGGAAGAGATTCCAGAATATGTCAAAAACATGGTGGTTGAATCAGTAGATGACATTAAACCAGAAAATCTAGATCTTATATTTACTTCCATAGAAAGTGAAGCCGCTCGTGAGATTGAAACTAGATTCGCAAAAGATGTTCCTATAATCAGTACATCTTCTGCTTATAGATATGAGTCTGATGTGCCAATTCTGATTCCAGGAATAAATGATGATCATGCAGGATTACTAGACATACAAAGAAAGAATCGTGGTTGGAAAGGTTTTGTAGCTCCACTTCCAAATTGCACAACAACTGGACTTGCTATAACCATGAAACCATTGCTTGATAGCTTTGGAGCTCAAAGGATAATCATGACATCGATGCAATCAATGTCTGGTGCTGGTAGATCACCTGGTGTGTCTGCTTTAGATATAACTGACAATATAATTCCGTACATTCCAAAAGAAGAGGACAAAGTTAGAATAGAAACTGCAAAAATACTTGGCAAATTAGTTAATGGAAAAATTGATCCTGCTAATTTGAAAGTAAGCTGCACCTGCACCAGAGTCCCAGTAATTGATGGCCATACAGAATCCGTGTTTGTTGAGACTGCAAAACACGCGGACCCCGAGTCTGTAAAAAAGGCAATGTTAGAGTTTTCAAAAAACGTTAGTGTTATAGGTCTTCCATCTGCACCAAAAAGCTATCTTGTTGTACATGATGACCCAACAAGGCCGCAGCCAAGACTAGACAGGGAATTAAATGGAGGTATGTCTACAGTGGTAGGAAGATTGCGCGAGGACACTGTCTTTGAAAACGGTATAAAATACGTACTTTTTTCCCATAACGAAAAGATGGGTTCTGCAAAAGGAGCTGTGCTTTTAGCCGAGATGCTTTACAAAAAAGGCCTTATATGATCTGATTCTGTTTAATCTATGATCTATACAGAATTTACAGAAAAATTGTAATAATACCTTTATTAACCTCCCTTTATTCACAATAATTGGTGTTTTAAACGGCAAAAGTAGACGATTTAGATATGACCATCCTTTCCGAACTTGCTGCTGATGCAAGTGTTTCCGTTCCGCGCATATCCAAAAAGATTAACGTCAACTCATCAGTGGTATACAGCAGAATCAAGAGACTCATAAAAAGAAAGCTTATTGAGCGTTTTACAATAGTTGTAAACGACAGAGAGCTTGGCTATACAGTGAAGGCTTTGACAGGAATAAACATGGACTCAAAGCTGCGTGATAATGTGATAGAAGAGTTATTTAAGATTCCTGAGGTAAGGGAGATTTCTGAGGTCACAGGTAGGTTTGATATTTTGGTTACGATGTATGCGAGGAATCTAGATGAGATGCACAGGTTGATATCAGAAAATTTAGGTCGTATTCAGGGAGTACAACGCTCTGAGAGTTTTATTGAGATGAAGAGAACAACCAAGCCCATGCCGTATAGGTCAATGAAGTAATCGTGATTTATTCAACCTATAAATATCTTGGAAAGATCAAAAAAGAGGAGTTTGTGTGTTAACAAGTAAGACTAGCTCTAGGATCAAAGTGTATTATGAAGTAACCAAACCAAAGATATGGTATCTGCTGGTTTTTACTGCATTTGGGGCTGCATTTACTGCACAGAACCTCTATGATGTTGAAGTTTCTCCGCTAACTTGGATTTTACTAATTGGTTCTGTTACTGCAGGTTCTGCGGCAGCAAATACCTTGACAAACTATAATGATCGCGACATAGACGCCATAATGGATAGGACTAAAGATAGACCCATTCCAAGTAAGAGGATCTATCCAGCTGAAAAGGCATTATACTTTGGTTTAATTCTTGCAGCGATATCACTTGCTGCTTCATTTGCAATTAATATATGGGCTGGACTTTTCATGGCTTTTGGTTTGGTTGATAACATCCTAGTTTACAGCAAATTACTCAAACGAAAGAGTCGAAGCAATATTGTTCTAGGTGGATTTTCAGGTGGCGCACCTGCAATGATTGGTTATGTTGCTGTGACCTTAACAAACTGGGAATTAGGACTTGTCATGGCGGGACTGGTGTTTTTATGGATTCCTTTGCATATCTGGAGTCTTGCTTTACATATCAAAGAGGACTATGCCAAAGCAAAAATCCCCATGTTACCAGTTGTAAATTCTGAGAAAACCTCGGTTCGAGTTATAGCTGGCACTACATTGATGATGGTTCTATTTAGCATAGTTCCATTTTTCATGAATGTTTTTCATGAAGTATATCTTTACACTGCAATAGCTTCTGGTGCAATCATGTTTGCTCTTAGCATTTGGCTTTTGGTTAAACCGACAGAGAGAGCTTCTTGGATGGTGTTTAAGTTTTCTAGCCCATACCTTGCCATATTGTTTATTGGATTAATGGTTGATTCTGCACTGTAACTTGAATCATTGAACACTGTTCAATCAATTCAGATAGTACTTTAGGGAAATTTTATCTTGGTTTGGAATCTTTGCAATCTCGAAGCCTGCTGCATCTTTTAAAAATGATTTGGTTGCATCAATTCCCATCTTTGTTGTCAGCAAATTTTTTTGATCACTTGATGGATCCAAGCTTGAACCTCGTTGTTTTGGCATTATGATCAGATCCTTATCTGCTTGGAATCTTGTAGCTATTGCATATTCTACTGCAATAGGATCACGTGGATCTATATCATCATCTACAACAATTGCAGCTTTCAAAGAACGGTGAGCGGCAAAAGCAGCGTCAATTACTCTTTTTGGATCAGTCTGATTTTTTTTTGAAATCTGTATGACTGCATGAAGCCAATTACATCCACCCTCTGTTAATGCAACCTGTTGTGTTTGTGGTACAGCTTGCTTGACATTTCTGTTAAGCTTAGCCTCAATGGGCATTCCCATAAGTAATCTATGTTCTGCATAACCAGAAAGTATGTCATGAAATATTGGATTGTTTCTAAAGTATATGCTATCAAGTTCAAAGACTGGTTGCTTACGTTTGAAATCATAGGTACGTAACATCTCTACCATCCATTCCTCGTGAGTTTTATCTTTGAGAATACGACCTTCCATTACAATTTCAGCGTCAGATGGAACGCTTATCCCAGAATAGGGGCACTTAGTTAATGTAAGTTTGTGACCTAGTAAGGCGTTTGCAATTTCAAGCTCG
>CAYZOW010000009.1:0-35839 GCA_964480245.1 uncultured Nitrosopumilaceae archaeon
TTCAAAGAGGTAATCTCTGCCCTTCTGACGGGGGGCCACGCCAATTATGTTTTAGTCAAATCCACCGAAACGCTACCAAGCAGGCTGCCGTATGGATTTATCACAATTTGAAGCTGCTGGTCTTCTGGAACCTGAATCACTTTTTTGCCAAGATAGTCCCAAGTATAGTAAGTAGAAATTCCTGTCTCATGTGGGGTTCCCTCAAGCTGAAAATCTTCTGCAAAAGAAAAAGTTGCACCCTTTAGAGCAATCGAAAGTGTTTGTGGGCTGTCGCCATTTGGTACAAAACTGAATTGGTATGTTCCTTTTTGAATTTTAAAAATGTCAGTAAAAATTCCATCGGTGTACAGTTTAGGATCTGCCAATGTTACATGATAGGCAACACTCTTTTCAGATTTTTCAGACTTGAGTTCTACTGAAAATCCTACTATCGCTATGACAATAGCTATAGTCACTCCAACATAGACTACTTTTTTCATGTATAAAATTGAATTTTGTAATTTTTAAAAAACTAGAGTTTTAGGGATTCCTTGAGTCCTTTGTATCTGTTTCTTATGGTAACTTCTGTTACGCCAGCAGCCTGTGCAACATCTTTTTGTGTTTTGTTTTCACCATTCATCACACAAGAAAGATACAATGCAGCTGCAGCAAGTCCCATCGGATCCTTTCCTGCAGAAATTTCAATCTCAGCAGCATCTTTTAAGATTATCAATGCCCTTCGCTTTGTTTTTTCACTAAGTCCAGCTTTGCTTGCTATTCTTGCTACACATTTTATTGGATCCACAACTGGCATCTTAAGGTCAAGTTCTCTAAGAAGTAATCTGTAGCATCTTGCTACATCTTTTCTCTTGATGTTGATTCCATTTGCAACATCAGTTAAAGTTCTTGGTGTTTCCGTATCCCTGCATGCTGCATAAAGTGCAGCTGCAACAAGTCCTGGAATTGATCTGCCTCTAACAAGACCTTTGTCTAAAGCCTTTCTGTAGATATATGCAGTCTTTTCTATTACAGCATCAGAAAGTGCAAGCTTGTCTTTTAGCCTATCAAGCTCACTGAAGGCTTGTCTAAAGTTTCTATCTACTGGCTCATGAACTTGGCTTCTGCTATCCCATGTTCTAAGTCGTTCTATTGTGCTTTTCATAGAAGCAGACAAAGGTTTTCCAGATGCGTCTTTGTCTGCAGGACCAATTATGGTTGCAAGTCCCATGTCATGCATTGCAAGCGATGTAGGAGTTCCAGTCCTGCTTCTATCTTCATGTTCTTCTTTGGAAAATGAACGCCATTCCGGACCTGATTCCTCAACCCTTTCTGTAAGGACAAAGCCACAATTACCACAAAACATTTCGCCGGTAGTATTGTCTGTTACCATCGGGCCTTTTCCACAACGTGGACAACGCCCACCACTATTGAAAGTTTCACGCGTCATATGATATCTAATAAAAGTTTCGATCGTACGGCAATAAAAAGATTTAACTATAAGGAATTAATCAATTCTTTACATCAAATTCTAGATTATAGTATAAAAGCTATAATATATTTAAATTAGAATTAGAATTATTATAAATAATTACATTTCTTATCATTATGTTTTTATTTTATTATTGCAGTCCTATCGATTTCTTCTTTTGAAATCATTTTGAGTGATGATAGATTTTCTTATCCGTTTTTTATGTTACTAAATTTACAAAATAGAATGCTCTCATGAGATAGTAGATGATCAGATATTTAGTCATCTCATTGATTTTTTGTAGCTAGTTTTTGCCAGCTCAAATCAAAAATAATCTAAATTTGCAAAATTTTGTTTACAAAAACCATCCAAAGCAAAAACTTAAATACAATTTTTTTGATTCACAGGCATTAAATAAAATGGAAAAATGTCCACTTTGCTGTGAACCACAGCAATCAACTGCTGCACTCCAGGTTCACATAAAGAAAATCCATCCGCAGAGAAGACTTAGCTTACAAATAGCACAATAATCTCTGGTCTGAGGATCGATTGAAAGGATGTATCCAATTGAGGTTATCCACGAAATTTCTAAGACTGATTCTAGAGCAAAATTGAATGATATTGAACTTTTATCAATGCGAGTAACTATGAGAAAGAAGGAAGACGGAGGCAGTTTTGTTAGCTAAATTTAGCCTACAGTGAACCTCATTTCACACCTTGAATTAATAATTAATTTATTTACTCATTGCCATGCCAGGTTTCGATAAGAAATGGACGAAGCCCCCTACACCAAGCTTTGGGGAAAGAATTAGTGATGCAATAAGCCCAAAGGGTTCACTAAAGCCTAGAATAGAAGTAGCAGTACGAAAATTGCAGAATCAAATTTCTAAATTAGATAGTATGATTAACAAACTAAAACAAAGGGACGAAAAGCTTTTCAAAAGAATTGTAACTGCAACACAGCAACATGATATTACCACTAGCAAAGTTTTATCAAAAGAATTAGCTGAAGTTCGAAAAGTAACAAAGCTATTAGGAAACGCAAGGATGGCACTTGAACAGATCGAGCTTAGATTAAGTACATTCCATGATCTTGGCGATACAGTAGTTACTATAATGCCAACAATCGGTCTTATGAAAAACCTAAGATCATCACTTGTCAAGTTTATGCCAGAAGCAGATCACGAGCTAGCTGGTATGACCGAGATGTTAAATGGCCTTATGACAGATACATTCCATAGCGGAGACTTTGGAATCGATTCTGAAGCAACAACTGAAGAATCAGAAAAGATCCTACAGGAAGCAGCAGCAGTAGCAGAAGCAGCGGTAAACGACAAACTACCATCAATGCCTGCTGGGCAATCCTCTGCACGATACATCTAGACTTTCCTGTGCGATAGTCTGTAACGAAGATATAACCTGAACAAAACAAAAGATGCAGCTAAAATAACAGAAGAAGCTAGAAAGGAGACAGTATAACCGAACAAATTTGTAAGTTGTCCTGTTACTAACGCACCACCAAAAACACCAATCCCTGTGATTGAGCTGTTCACACCAAGATATTTTCCTTCAAAACCCTGTGGAATACTTTTGAAGAAAATAACTGAGCTTGATGTACTGAAAATAGAAAACGCTACAACCATTAAACAAGCAGAAATAATTGCCACCACAAAAGTGCCAATTCCAAACATCAACGGAATAAGCAAACCTGCAATAAGCACAGCTATTATTCTTGGTACATATGAAATCATCGTAGCACGCTCTTCTCCCATCTTTGATATCAATCTAGGAACAACAAAGAAAATTGCAATCATCGTAGAAGTTTGTATCATGTAAATTAAAAACACAGTTGAGTCGGAAAAGTTAAAACTCTTCAAAAAGGGCGTATAGGCAGTAAAGTAAATGTTGCTACCAAAGTAGAAAAGAAAATTGGTCAAAAATAAAATCCCTATTTCATCAGAAACCTTTCCTTTGAATATAGTAATTATGTGCCTAAAGTCATATAATTCAGGAATTTTGAGAAATACAAAGTGAAAGTGAGTAATGCTGTAGGCTAAGGCATGTATTGAATGTGCAACACTACTACGTTCAAGATTAAAGCGGGATTCCTTTATGGTCATACTAAGTACTATAGCTATACCACTTGCTGTCGCACAAATCAAAAAATATGGGCTTAAATCGAAATACAAGCTCCCGATAGCTCCTATGACTAATGCACCAAGCATTCCAAAAGTTGCAATTATTGAGGTTCTTGCAAATAACCATCCCCACTTATTTTTCTGAGCAGATTCCATGACAAGCAGATGCGTTATTGGATTTTTTCCTACCACAAAGAACCCAATTATCGGCGAAATTACAAAAAGTGCGTTAAGGCTTTTTGTGAAATACAGCCATATGCAGCAAAGCAATATGACAAAAAATGAGACAAGAAGAACCGCTCGCCTTACATGGAATCTATCGATTACTTTACCCCAAAATATAGAACCAAATGCCGCGGCTCCATAATGTAATGCTGCTATAACTGAGACCTCATTAATGCCTCCACCAAGAAAAATTACATACAACGGGAGAACCGTGTGTAAACCTTCAGCTGTCGTGTTTGCAGGAAGAAGATACCACAGCCAGTTTCGACTCTTGGGGAATGACATTGTTTTCGATAATCAACAGGCTGCCATATTATTGTACGATACAGTTGAAAACGGAAAAAATATCATCATGCAGCAGCGTGTTATAACACGCCGAAGCACAAGGTTGGATCCTAAGACCTAGAAGCTTCATGATGACCTTTGTCACCACTTCCTGGGAGTTTTTCATCCCATAGATAGCTTCATCCTTTTACACGAAAGGGTTTTTCCTTGGCCGTTTGCTTGACTGCATGATTCCTATCTTGGGAGGATGTTCCTTTGATAGGGATATAATATACGTCATCAAATTATTTAAGTTTTGTTTGATTATTCTACTTGAAATTTAGAGTTTTCATTTTAAAATATAGGAACTACATTATACGGAACTTTTCTTGAAAATTATCTAATCAACATTTTTATGTTATGCATACATATCTGAATTATAACAAAAGTAATCGACCTCTATCAGATGATTTACGAGTCAAATCTGGAAAGTAAGCTAGAGCAGATTCTAATCGGCCTGACAAAAGACAACCAATCACCAAAGATTAGAGAGTCAATATACAGATTTTTGCTTTATGTGCAACACGCTTCAGAAAACTTTTGGGTAACGTTTCACAAAGCCAAAACCTATCAAGAAAGGCTTGAATGTTACTACCAATTTACAAAGAATCAATGTCTCGCTACAGAGGTTCTGATACGAGACTTGGATTCTATATTGGATGACAGCGAAGTTAAAGAAAATCTTAATGCAATTCTAAAAGAAGGCTTTACTTTTTAACTTAGTGTACCTTCTGTCTTTGAACTAGATTCTTTCAAGTTCTTTATCTTGCTGCCTTCATCATCTACCACACGATCAATAGATGAAAGTTTTTCACGCAGATTATTAATCATAACGCCCACATCATCTGCCTCCTTTTCCACTTCGGCTCTTTTCTGCGCTAAATTTCTGATTCCTTGTTTTTCCTCCTCTATGTACTGATCAACTTTGACCAGCTTTTCTTTTAGATTTTTAATATCAACTGATTCATCCTCAATGTTTTTCTCAAGCTTCGTACGTTTGTCCTTTAGGTTCTTAATCATTAGACCAACATAATCAATTGCCTCTTCAAGCTTCTCACGTTTACCCATAAGTAGATTTATGCCTATGTCATCACTTGGCTGAGTCATACTAGATTGTTCAACACGTTCGGGTATTTTTATTTGTTCAATGGTTTTAGGTTGTACGGCAGATTCCAAATTTTGAGACTCGTAATTCATTTCTTTTATCATGACATCGCCTTTACCACCCTGACTTTCCTCTGACGCAAGTTCTCTAAACTTTTCTAGGTTTTTTTTAAACTTTTCGAACATATTGTCTAAGAATAGTGTAATTTACAATATATAAAAAGCTAATAGATGTAGAGTGCATAGCTCCTATCATTTTCAGACTAGACAAAAGGGCTGGTTTTAATATTTTCTAGACGCAGAAAACTACTTGATATCATTTTCTAACTAAACTTGCCCTCATGGTAAAATTTAGCAGCTGATCAGATTTTATAGGGTATAAATCCATGGCAAGTCAAGAAGGAGGTGCAACGATGAGCTATAATGAAGGCGGTTTTGGCGAAAGCTCTGATAACCGAGGATACAGCGGCGGTAGAAGCTACGGCGGCGGTAGAAGCTACGGCGGCGGTAGACGATTTGGCGGCGATAGACGATATGATGACAGGCCAAAACCAGTAGAAACAGGAAAGGAATACGACGTTTCCATAACGGAAATTAGTAGAAAGGGAGACGGTATCGCAAGAGTAGAAGGCTTTGTGATATTTGTCAAAGGTGGACAAGTTGGGCAGAATGCAAAAGTAAAGATCACCCAAGTTGGTGGAAGATTTGCTACTGCTGATTTAGTAGGAGAAGGTTCTCCACAACCCGCAGCAGAACCTGCAAGCTAAAGGTCTATCTAACCCAAAAACTAATTTTTCCCCAATTTTTCTTAATTTTATAAGTGTGCAGTTTTCTTTTTTATAAGATGTACAATTTCCAATTTTCTTTCCATGTTTAATTTTGGTTCCAGCGTAACATAAACCGTTTTTCGCTTAGGATATACTACTATTTGAGTTACCTTTTCTCGTTCTATATGAACATAGTTTACTTTTCCTAGACTTTTGTTAAACTCATTTCGTATCCTTCTTCTGAGTGCAACCTGCTTGCAAAAGTGTTCTTCTTCCTTCTGGGATTTCAGTGACGTTTTACCTTTCTTCATTATTGCCTCTGAGATATTTCCCTTAAGATCTATTATGGCTGCAAACCTCATAGCATTGTCTAATGATAAGATATCTTCTACGATAGGAACTAGGTTCGTCTTATGATTTCCGTTTTTCAATATATGAAATGCCAAATCTATATTCGCTAAATATATCTTATTTCTTAGTAGCTAAGTTTAGGATTCGGTAAGATCACGATCTTTTGTTTCTGGATTTAGTAGCGTACCCACAAGTACAATTATTGATCCTATAATTATATTTGCACCTAAGGCCAGTGGAATAAACTCAGTTTGAACCAAAGAGATTAAGCCAACTGCGATCAGAGGAGACCATGATCCTACTATCAAGCCTCCATTGTAAGCAAAACCTGCCGCACTGTTTCTAACCTCGGTTGGGAACCTTTCTGAAAAAAATGCAGGTACAGGCCCAGAAGCTGTGGAAACTATGAAAGCGTAAATCACTACAAAAAGAATGGTAAGAGATAAGACGCCTCCAAGAATTCCATAAGCAATAGGAATTACCACCACAATCGATGCGATTGCAAAGAAGATCATAGACTTTTTTCGTCCCATTCTCTGACTTAGCCAACCAGTAAAGATCATCCCGAGCCATGAAGAAACGGTAGCAAAAATCATTATCGGTGCAACATCGCTTCTCTCAACATGGCCAAACTGTTGTAGGAGTGTGGGCAAAAATCCAACTGAACCATGATACATATAGACAAGACCCGTCATAACAAAAACACAAAGAAAGAAAGCTTTTCTGTGCTGCTTACCAAAAACAATCTTTCTGAGAGGAGTCTTTTCTAACTTACGTCCCTGTTGTTTTTCCAACCAAAGAGCTGATTCATCCATTCTAAACCTGACAAAAAGAGCTATGAAGCCAGGGATAATACCTGTAAAGAAAAGTATTCTCCATCCAAATTCAACAAATGCTTCTCCAACAAAGAGAACTGTTATTATCTGAAATGAAATTGATGCTAAAAGAAAACCAAAAGAAAATCCACTCTGCAGAAAACCAGATAAAAGTCCTCGTTTTTGTTTTGGCACACTTTCCATTGTTATTACAGCTCCACTACCCCACTCACCACCTGCAAAAATTCCCTGAACCAATCTTGTTAAGACCAACAAGACTGGTGCAAATACGCCAACCATGGCATAAGTTGGTAAAAGTCCAGTAACAAAAGTCGCAATCGAAAATCCCAAAATCGTAATTATCATAGATTTTTTTCTTCCGAATTTGTCACCATAAATTCCAAAAATAGCTGCACCAAGTGGCCTCATAATGAGTGTGATGGTGTAACTTGCAAAGGTTGCAAGCAAGCTAAAGATAGGATCTTCAGACGGAAAAAAGAGCTGGCTTACAGATGGTATGACAAGTAACATCAAAACAATATCGTATCCATCAAGTGACCATCCAAGAAATGAACCCGCAACTATTGCCTTCTGGCCTTTAGTTAGAGCAGACATTTTTTCTTCTCTATTAGAAGACTGACTTTGTATTGTAGCTTTGCGTTAGTTTTTGATGATTTTTAGGCATTGACTGAACTATATAGTTCTCATGTCATATATGGAACAGAGATTTAACTATGTAAATTAGCCAACAAGCATGCCACAGTGGATGTCTTGGCTAAAGTCAAATGAAAAAGAGATTCTTGCCATCTTAAACGATCTTGCTTGCAAAGCAGAAGAAGTAGCAGCTCTACTTGCAGACCTATTTGCAAACTTTGAAAAATTAGAGGAAAATCACTCAAAGATAAAAAAGCTAGAAAGAGAAGCAGATGGGCTCACACATTCTGTATTTGAGGAGCTAAACAAAACCTTCATCACACCCTTGGACAGAGAAGATATCTCAAGGATCGCATCAAAAACAGATGATATTGTAGACTACATAGAGGGAATATCCGGCAGAATTGTCAACTTTAGAATAAAATCATCACCACCTTACATGCTTGAGATCGCTAAAGAACTTTCCATAGCAACAAACGAGATTAACTATATGATTACAAGATTACACAATGTAAAGGCAGACAAGTCTATAATCGATCATTGTAGAAAGGTCAGTGAATCAGAACACAGAGTAGATGAGATTCACCGTAAAGCTGTGGGTGAATTGTTTGACACAAATGATGTGGTTACAATAATTAAAATGAAAGAGATCTACGATGCGTTAGAAACTGCATCTGATAGATGTCAAGATGTTGCAGACTCGATCGAAGATATTGTACTAAAATACACTTAGGTTTTTGTTATGTATGAGCTTGCAGTTGGAGCAATTCTTGTAGCACTATTTTTTGATTTTGTAAATGGTTTTCATGATGCTGCAAACTCTATTGCAACCGTTGTAGGGACTAGGGTCTTAAGACCACTTCAGGCAGTCTCACTCGCAGCTGCTGCGAATTTCATTGGACCTTTTGTTTTTGGAGTTGCTGTAGCAACTACCATAGGAAAAGGAATAATCAATCCAGATTTTGTAACAATTTACATTATTATTGGTGCATTAGTTGGTGCAATTATCTGGGATCTGATTACATGGTTACTAGGCCTTCCATCATCAAGTAGTCATGCCTTAGTAGGTGGAGTACTAGGCGCTGGCATGGCAGGAGCAGGTACACATGTAATAATTTTTGATGGATTAGAAAAAGTCGCTATTGGCATTATAGTATCACCAATAGTGGGACTAATTACAGCATTTTTACTCGCAACTTTGATTATCACTATGTTTGCTAAAAAGAAACCAGGCATAGTAAATTCTGTCTTTGGCAGGTTACAGCTTATTTCATCAACATATTTTTCACTAACTCATGGAGCAAACGACGGTCAAAAGACCATGGGAATAATTGCCCTTATCTTACTAACTCAGGGCATAATTACCAGTTTTGAAGTACCGTTTTATGTTATTCTGATGGCCGCTCTTGCAATAAGTATTGGCACTTTTTTTGGTGGATGGCGAATTGTAAAAACAATGGCAGTAAAAATAACACAACTAAAACCATATCAAGGCTTTGCGGCAGAAACAGGTGGTGCATCAATTCTTGCAGTTCTTGCATGGCTTGGAATTCCAGCAAGCACCACACATGCAATTTCTGGGGCAATAATGGGAGCAGGTGCAGTCAAACGTATGTCTGCAGTAAGGTGGGGAATTGGGAAAAGAATTGTCTGGGCGTGGATTATAACTATTCCAGCTAGTGCTGCCGTAGCTTATGTTAGTACACTAATCATACACGTTTTTGTTTAATCAAAGCGATCTAACATTCTATTAACTTCTACGGCATTTCCTGTAGGTGGGTTGGCTACTCCAAAAAGTCAAAGCAGTTCTGTGCGTCGGGGTTAATTCTGTAATTGGGGGTAATGTATTACCTCCATACTTTTAAAAAAAGAAAGGAAGGTGGTTTATTTCTAGCCACACGTAAATTTACTTTTCAAAGATTCCGCTCCCGCCGAACCAATAGCCTATTTTTGGTTGTTTTTTACCCTGAAACACCCGTTCCGCTAGCTGTTCCGCTTTGCTGTTTCAAGGTGTCCCTCATAATAGATCCTACCAATAAAGAACCAATGTCAAAACAACAATATCGCTCCGAAATGGGCATCATGGCCGATATCTTAGGTGTTACCATGGATGGTGGTACACAAGGGGTTATAGTGTCTGCTGTATCTAGGCGGGCAAACCTGTCACACTATGCTGTGCTTGACAAGTGTCAGAAGCTAATAGATGCAGGTCTAGTAGATTCAATGAAAGATAACAGAAATCGCCTCTTTGTTATTACTGAGAAAGGGATCAAATTCTTTCAAGAGTTTCAAAGATTCCAATCTCTAGTCCAATCAATGAACCTAAGGTATTAAAAAATGAAACAAACAACGGAGTTAATGCAACGTGAGTATGCTCAACACGAGTGTACTCAACAGGAGAGAATGATTTTTGTAAGGATTACATATACCCTGTCAATGATGGTCAGGGCGCCCATTATAGCAGTCTGTCTTCTTCTAATCACTCTAACGTCGTTTGTGCATCACTCGTATGGTGCTCTTAGGGTTATTGATTTTACAATCTATACTGATGGTACAATTCATGTCTTTTATCAGACTGAAGTTGATCCTCTAGAACCAGATGTTACAATCAAGCTTTTTGGAAATACAATTGACAACTTTGTGGTAAGGGACGAAAATGATCTTTTACTTTCTAGCAAGATTGATACCAATTCTGTAGTAATTGAAACATTAGGCGCTTCTAAAATTACAATCGATTATGACACTGCTGATCTTGTAACAAAAAATGGCAAGATCTGGTCCTTTAGCATTGATGCACCTTTTGATTATTCTGTACTTTTGCCAAAAAACACGGTAATTGTTGGTATGAATACATATCCACTTAACATGCAAATTGTAGATGAACAATCACTCATCTCACTTCCAAGTGGTTCTGCTGAAATTAGCTACGTGTTTGGAGTCTTAGGAACAGCTCAAACTGCTACGCTTGCGATAGAAAAAGCACAGACACTAATTGATCAAATTAATACTGAAAGAATTGAAACACCAATGGCTTCTGCAAAACTTGCAGAGGCAGTCTCTGCATTTGAAGAAGGCAAATTCTCAAGTGCTGAGATCCTTGCTAACGAGGCAAAGAATATTGCTACTCAAGAACAGCAAACAGCTCTTTCAAATCCAGGTTCAACATCAAATAATCCTCTAACTTCTATAGGTGGCACAATCGTAGGAATAACTGCAACCATAGGCACAGTAGCAGGAGCGGTGGTAACAGTTGCACTTTTGATCAAAAGAGCCAAGTCTGCTGTTAAGAAAACCGCGGAGCTTCTGCTAAAGGATACAAATTACATACCGGCAGACAAAGAGACAATCTTTAGACTCAAGCCAGAATTGCGCCAAGAGGACAAGGATATAGTGACATTTATCTCTGAAAACGGAGGTCAAGTCTACGAAAGTGAACTACGCAAAAAATTCCTTCTGCCACGTACAACAACTTGGCGTGCAGTAAAGCGCCTTGAAAGAGAAGGAATTGTAGAAATAGACAAGATAGACCAGAAAAATCGCATAAGGCTACGAAAAACTTTGGAGGAAAACCAAGAATGAAACCACTAGCATTTGTTTTACTTGTTTTAGTTGGAAGCATGATACTTACAAGTATATCATCTCAAGTTTACGCTGATCCTCAACTTAATTCATTACTCAGAATTGCAAACCAAGCACGAGATAACATAAAGATAAGGTTATCACAGCTTCCAAGTATACCTGATGAAATTGCTAAACTCTATAGAGAAGGCTCAGCAGAAACTGATGCACTTGCACAGTCAATAACAAAAGAAGATGTTTCTTCTTCAAGACAACACTTTCTTTCTGCAATGAAACTATTCAGAGACGTGAGCAATAAGATGCACTCCTTAACTTCAGATATTCCAACTCCCCCACCACCTGATACAACACGATATAAAAAAGCAATTGATAGAATGGAAAAGGACGGAGAAATGGTCAAAGCGTTGGCCACAAAATATAACCTGAATATAGATTTTACTAAATTTGATAACCTTATACAGACTGCAAGACAACACCTAAACGCAGGAAACCTAGAAGAAGTAACTAAGACACATGAAATTGCAAAACAGTTCCTAATTCATACTCACAACTCAATTAAAGATGTAGTCAAGCAAAAGCCATCAGACAGAGATAGATCCAATACTGCAAATGAAATACCAAGCACACCACAAACTTCAGATAAAGCAATTAGTGCAAAGGATTCCAAACTAGAAAGGATAAAGACGAAAATCCAAACCATAGAAGAGCAGCTAAACAGCCTTTCTGAAAAGGTAGGTGAAAATGAGGTTGCTGCCCAGTGGCTTAAGCGTGCATTTTCACTAATTGAAAAGGCAAAGGAACAACTTGACAAGTCACCAGATAACTCCATGCGCACATTAAGTGAAGTTGACAAAATTATACGTATGATACAAAGAATAACACACTGATCTAAGAAATATTAAGATTAATTCTACACGATCATTAATTTTATACTATGAAATGGCTAGATGTGGCACAAAACTTACATAAACTTCATATACGTTTTCAAAAGCAACTCATCACATGGCTTCTAGACAAATCTCTGTTGGTATAGGAATACCAATGATTGTAGTTGGTGCATTAGTTGCATTCTTGCTTGCCCCAATCCAAATTGATATTAAAGAGACGATAGAGTTCGTGGGAAGTCTTATTGGAATTCTTGGCGTTATAATTTTTATTGCGGGGCTCTTTGCTCAGAAAACACCTCAAATTACAACTTGAGCTAGACCTTTATTATTCCCCTAGAGACGAGGTATTGAATACCAGCAGCAAAGTCCTTATCAGAGATTTTTTTGTCAGACCACCAACCAGCATTAATTTTAATCCATGACGGAATCGTAACATTAGAGTCGGTTGTTATTGATTCTCCTTTTGGAATATTGATTATTTTTTGCTTTATCATGTATTGAATACCGGTTACAAAGTCAGAATCTAAAATTGCACCCTGTGCCCACCATTTGGCTGTATTTCTGACCCATTCTGGTATTACTATCTCATCTGGAGCGCTGTATGGAGCAAACTTTTGAACATTGTCATTTGCTCTGTCAACTACATACACACTGTTCTTGGAATCTACTGTTATCCCAACTGGTTCTTTAAACTGTACAGGACCAGTGTCAAGTGAACCCCAACTAACTAGAAAGTTTCCACGCGAATCAAATTTTTGTACTCTATGATTGTCTGTGTCTGTCACATACAGGTTTCCCCTAGAATCTGTCGCTATAGCACTAGGCTTGTTAAACTGGCCATCTTTCTCACCAGTAGTTCCAAAAGATCTGATAAAAGTTCCAATTTCGCTAAATTGTAATACTCTATTGTCATCAGAAACGACGTAAAAATTATTCTTTGAATCAAAGGTTATGTAATTGGTTGAAGAAAATTTTGCCGCTGCAGTAAGAAGAGACCGGATCTCATCTTTGTACTGACCATTGGAATCAAATACCAAAATCTTATTTTGACCAGAATCAGACACAAAAAGGTCACCAAGCTTGGAAGCTGCTAACGCTACTGGTGTACGAAACATTCCAGGTTCGTCTCCAAAGGTTCCCCATGAGTACACAAAATTTCCACTTTTGTCAAATTTCTGAATACGCGCGTTTCCAGTATCTGCCACATAGATATAGTTTTGATCAGCAAAAATTCCTGCTGGATTTTTAAATTGTCCATATTCTGTTCCAACGGATCCCCATAACAAAAGGAATTTTCCAGTAGAGTCAAACTTCTTGACCTGCGAGTTTCCAGAATCTACTACATAGATATTATTTTCTGAATCAATTGCAATACCACTTGGATTCTTGAATTTAACATCAGTGCCAAAACCAAGTGTCAAAAGTAGCTTTGGTACGGCCACATCAAAAGTGACAATATTAGTGCTATCTACAGGTTCTCCTTCTACAAAGAAGATTGCATATCTTGTAGCACCACCATAATCAATATGCATCTTCCATGGTCCTTGCACATCGTCTTTGTTTATCTTATGAGGAATAACGATGTCACCAGACGTTATAGGTATAGCTAGTTTAGACCCCTGCTTGCCTGTTGGGTCTTCAAACCAAAAACTTAGAGAATTTGCAATTAGACTTGTGGTGTGAATTTCTGCATTTATTATTTCACCTGGTCTGTACTTTTGTTTGTCAAGAGAAAGTTCCAAAACCATGTTTGGTTCTATTTTGGTAGAGGTAGCCGATTCAACAGTAAAGGATCCAGTTTGTGTAGCTCCTGCGTAATATATTGACAATCTGTATTTTCCAGCTGTTATTGCAACTTTTTCAAGATGTAATTTTGTTGCTACAGAAATAACAGGAAATGTAATGGCTGTAGTATTACCTGAAGGATCAGTTATTTCTATTATTCCTTCTGATTCTCTAACCTTAGAAAATATCAAATTTAGGTCAACGCTGTCATCCACATTGTAAATTAATTTGTCTGTTCCAACAAAAATTGTCATATGTTTCTCAATGTCACCTACCTCAAACGGTGCCTCAGTAAACACATTATAATATTGAACCGTAACTTTGTATTTGCCCAAAGGGTTATCGCGAACAAGATTATCAATTAGAAAATCATATATCATAATGGGTTGGTGTGCCTTGAAGCTAACTGGGTCTATGCCCTTTGCCAGATTTCCTTTATTGTTATAAAAATTTAGATGATAATCTTCTGCTTTGGCGGCATCAGGTAAATAATATGATGTAGTTATGTTAATTTTCATGGTATCACCATCATAGTAAAGCGCTTTGTCAGGTTTCACTGAAAGTATTATGGGATCAACTACAAATGAGGCAGGCTGCGTTGCATTACTGTAGGTATAGTAAATCGTCCAGTTTCCAAAATAATTATCAAACGCATTTCTATTAATTAGATGAGTTTTCTTTCCGCTTGCAAATTGATCAAGGGATCCAGAAGACATAGAATTGTCAGGACGATGTGCAGTCCAATTCATGGTTCCACCAACATATCCATCTATTTTGAGGTCTATGTAGAGCCAGTCATTTGGCCCAAAATGAGCAGTCCTAGGAGTTGCTGTTATGGTAACGGCATCAGCATACTGAGGAATTAAAAAAATTAGGGCCACTATTATGCCCACAAAAAGAATAATCTTCACTGCACTCTTTATCAGCAGTATATGAATAAATCATTTTAGTAACAATTGTTCAGGCACGGAACCAATTGAATAAATAGTGAAAAGCTGGAGATTGTTTGCTTGAAAGTAAGACTGTTTGAGATATTTACATCTGTTGAAGGTGAAGGAATACTGTATGGAACAAAAACTCTTTTTGTAAGGTTAGCAGGCTGTCCTTTCAAATGTTTTTACTGTGACACAAAAGATTCCTTGCCAATGGACTCTGGGCAAGAATATACCATTGAGGAAGTATACAAGCTTATAGAAAAAAACTTGGAAAAAAATACTTACAAGGTTAACTTTACTGGTGGAGATCCGCTTGTTCAATCTGAGGCAGTAGTAGAGATGGCAAAGTTTGTTCAAGCAAAAAACATTCCTACCTACATAGAATCATCCTGCTATGATTCACAAAAGTTTTCTCAAGTTCTTCCTCACATTAACTATATAAAAATTGAATTTAAAACGCCAGACTCAGAATTTGTTGATCCAAAACATTATTCCAAGCTTTTAGAAAATGAGCTTCAATGCCTTAACTATGCTGTGAATTCACAAAAGACTACCTATATCAAAGTTGTAATAAGCTCAAAGACTCAACTTGAACCTTTCAAAAACCTGCTTGAGAAGATTTTTGGCGCCATCTCAAAAACACAAATTGCAGGATTTATAATACAGCCAAGCTATGGTATTGCAGAACCTAGTTTGAAGCAGCTGTTTAGCTTTTATGATACAGTCTATCCTTATTATAATGAGGTACGTATTGTACCACAACTACACAAATTCATAGGAGCACCATGATGGATAAAAACAGAATAAAACGACTTGCAAGAGAAATGATAGCAGAGATAGGGGAGGACCCTACTCGAGAAGGTTTAGTGGACACACCTAGTAGGATTGCTGATATGTATGAGGAAATCTTTAGTGGATATGATGCCGAGTCCGAGCTTTCGGTAAAGTTTTCTGAAGATTCGGATGTAATTATAGCAAAGGATATACAATTTCATTCAATGTGTGAGCATCACATGTTGCCTTTTTTTGGCAAGATCCACATTGCATACTCACCAGAGGGCAAGGTTTTTGGAATTTCAAAACTAGTAAGACTTGTAGAAAAGTATACTAAAAGATTGCAAATCCAAGAACGCATTACAAAAAACATCGCTGATGAGTTGTATTCCGAAGGAGTAAAAGGAGTAGTTGTGATAATAGAAGGCGAGCATTTTTGTATGAAAATGCGTGGAGTCAAAAACGATGCTAAGATGACCACCATCGCATACCGAGGAATTTACGAGAAAAAAGAATACAGACCAGACATACTTGCGATGATTCACAACAGTAGCTCAGAAACTAAAATAGTTTAGTACAAGTCATACACGACGTAATCGAAAATTTAGACATTTTTAAGCGGCTCCTAATAACCTATGTTAAATGGCACTGGTTCCAACCTCCCCAGTTCTAATTCGTATCACCTGTTCTATGTTAGATACAAAAATTTTCCCATCACCCATAATGCCTTTTTTCATCAGGCGTACCATTAAACTTCCTAAATAAAAGCTCAGCTATACACTAGAAAAATTAAATAACAATCTGTAACCAACGCCAAACAATGGCAGCCCATGTACCAAAAGAGTCGTTTCCAAGATTTGTATGGTATGTAATAGAATTTGGAATAATACTAGGAATTGGGCTAGGAATATCTATCAAAGCTGTAGAATACTTTCAACAGCTGGGAATGACAGAAGCTATGACAAACTGGATCTTCTGGGGAATAGTTGGGGTTCCTATGCTGATTTATTATATTGTAATAAGATCACATATTTTTAAAAAACCAATCCTAGAACAATAAGATTTCAGTTTTTAGATTAGGATTTGTATTTTGTCATGTCTACTATTTTAGCATCTAGGAATGCAGCTTTTCTGTTGTTACAAGACTCGCACCTTCCACAATGAATTTTTGTGGTTGAATAACAACTCCATGTTTTGAAGATTTCATTGCCCAGTTTTTTATAACCATTTTTTAAGAGATCGCTTTTTGAAAAGCCATCAACATAAGGACTCCATACATTGATCTTTTTTCTAATACCTAATCTTATTCCATCAACTTCACCTTGATTGAAGGCTTTTGTGATCAGCTTAGAAAAGGTTGGTCTGCAGTCAGGATAATTCTTGTCTCCCCTGTGAGCACCATAGGCAACAAGTGTAACATCTTTTGTAAATGCCCACGCAGAAGCAATTGAAAGGAAAACCGCATTTCTTATAGGTGCTACAATTGTGTAATCAAATCTAGCAGGAATCTTCATTTTTAGATTGGTAAGTACATTTGTTTTTTCGTACAATTCCCTCATGAATCCTATGTCTACTATTTTATGTTCTTTTAGTTTCAAAATTTTTGCAAAGTGTTTTGCCATTTTGATTTCTTGACTTGCTTTCTGACCATATGAAAAGGTAATAGCAAAAAGCTGATATCGTGATTGTAAGTATGTAGCTGTACATACAGAATCAAGCCCACCACTGAAAACCACTATTGCTTTTTTCAATTTGTATGCTGTTGTTTTAGACCAAATAAATTGCTTGATTAAGCAATTGCAAGTAGTGCAGCTCCACACAATATGATGGCAGCTCCACCAGCCACACGCAATATCCCCCGTTTTTGAACTATTTCTTTAAAATACAAAATTCCCCATGATACAGCAAAGAGAGTTGCTGTCTGAGAAATTGGATATGCTATGGTTATGCCTATTAGACCAACAGCAACCAATACAGATAGACTGCCAAGATTGAAGAGAATCCCAGAAACTAGACCCGCAACTGTCTCTTTTTTAATAAATCTTCTTGCAAAGAAAAATAACGGTATCCCAATTGCAAAAATGGAAAGACTTAACGAAAAAAAGCCTGATTGAAGTGTTTGTGTTGCCTGCATGGGGATAATGTAAGAGCCTCCTATCAAGCCAGATGTCACAGCTATAAAGTATCCCTTTTTTTGTATGGATGGATTTTTCTCTCCACTTGATACAAGTGGTAGTCCACCTAATAGTAACACTATTGCTGCTAATGCCAGAACTAAAGAATCAAATGTTTCGCCAAAAAATACAGCTCCCCACACAAATGATGTTATGATACTAAAACCTGCAAGAAGAGGAGATGTCCTTGCAAGCCCAATCAGTTTGACTGAATATAACGCAAGTAGATTAGCTACAGTCCAGATAATGCCTGAAAAAAGACCTGACAGTTGAATCTCAAAACCCCAGAAAAGGCCAATTGGGATGGCAAAAAGAAGTACACCAAATGAAGTAGCTCCCTGTAACTGCCAAACATTTGTGACACCAACTTTTCGGACCGGAACAAAAAAAGTTCCCCAGCTTATGGCTGCAAGAACAGCAAAAAGCAGGCCCAAATCTGTCAAGCTAGTTCCTTTGTAAGGCCTGTGATATAACTCAGTTTCGTTTGCTTACCAAAGAAAAAGTACTCTGAAGTAAAGTATCACTGAAGCAATTAGTGTAGTTGCAATCATGTAGGGAAATCCCTTGACAAGAAAGGTTCTAAAGAATACGCGATGGCCATGTTTTTCTGCAATAGCTATTGCAACAAGACCTGCACTTGAACCAACAAGCGTACCGTTTCCTCCAAAATCTGCACCAATGGCAAGTGCATACCATAAAGGATTATGTGTAAAGCCAGAAATAGCATTTGCAAAACTTGGGTCTAATGAAATGTTCTGGATTATAGGAATCATTGTAGCTGTCCACGGAATATTATCCACAAAGGCAGAGGCAATGGCTGACATCCAGACTATCAAAAACATTGTAGCTGCAAGATCGCCACCAGTTATTTTCAATGCCTCATGTGCAATTATTTCAAAGGCTCCTGATGCCTCAACACCAGAAACAATTACAAACAACCCTGCAAAGAAAAGTAATGTAGGCCATTCTACATGATGAAATGCCTTCTCTGGATGCATCTTTGTAATTAGCAAAAGTACTGCAGCACCAGCTAAGGCAATTATAGACACTTCGACTTCCAAAAATCCATGTACTACAAACAACACTATTACTGCAAGAAGAACTATCATTGTTTTTTTGAGCAGCACCTTGTCTTTGATCTCTTTATTTTCATCAACCCCCTGTAGTTTTTCTATATGTTCGGGCTTTTGTTTGAGGTCTTTTCTAAACATAAATTTAAGGAGTACTAATGAAATTGCAAATGTTATAGCAACATCTGGCGTCAGTTGAATTGCAAAGTCTACAAATGAGATTCCTGCAGCAGAACCGATCATGATGTTTGGCGGATCACCAATGAGGGTAGCAGTGCCACCTATGTTTGATGCAAAAACTTCAGCAAGAATAAGTGATATTGGATTTATGTTTAGAATTCTTGCTACAGAAATTGTAACGGGTACAATAAGAAGAACGGTAGTAACATTATCCAAAAATGCAGACACAACAGCAGTAATAATTGAAAGCAGTACCATCAGCTTCCAAATATTCCCTTTAGCCATTTTTGCTGCGCGTATTGCTATATACTGAAAGATTCCTGTCTCGCTTAGGATTCCAACAATTATCATCATTCCTAAAAGCAGTCCTATGGTGTTGAAATCAATTGCACCAATTACAAAGCTGACACTATCATGTACCGGAATTAGTCCTGTGTAGATAAGAATAATGAGAATAAGAAGTGCACCAAAAAGTGCAAGTGTTGTTCTGTGTATAATCTCAGTAATCAGAATTACATACATACCAACCAATACTGACATGGTAAGCGCCATTCCAATTGTTAGCTCTAATCCAACATATTCCGGCAATGTGAATAGCATCACGATTATTGCTGTAAGTACAATCATTCCAATAGCAAAGTGTTTTCCTGACCCTTCTATCAAATCCATTTTAGCTCGAGTTACCAGAAATTATGTATAACTGCTTTGATGTTGATGACAAGTGACTAAAGTTAATTTCTAGAATTCCTAGTTTCTGGGAAAAAGATAATCTATACTATATGTGCACCCTTACTAGGCCTGCATACTACTGTATGGCATTTTGTTTTGGCAGAGGCAAATCCTTTTGCCATGGCATTACAGATCTTTTTTTGATTAAACGACTTTGAAGTAAATGCAATAACGGATGGACCAGCACCACTTATTGTAACACCAAATGCACCAGCACGAATAGCATTCTCTTTTACTTGAGAAAATCCCGGAATCAGGTGCTGCCTTGCAGGCTCCACAATTATATCTTTGATAGAGTTTCCGATCATCGCCGTGTCTTTTTTCATAAATCCAGCAGCTATAGCTGTCGCATTTGAAAGATTGTACACATAATCGGAAAGTTTAACTTGTTTTGGAAGAACACTTCTAGAAACTTGGGTTTTTTTTGTAGGAACACGGAGTTTGGGAATTGCAACACAAAGTACAAGATCTTTTGGTGGTTCTATGCTTATGATGTCAAGCGGATTTGTCTTTACTATAACAAAACCACCAAAAATAGAAGCAGAAACATTATCATAATGAATAGATCCTGCACTTGCCTTTTCACCAACACCAGCAAACTCTACAAGTGTATTTTTATCAAGATTCAGATCAAACAAGGCATCAAAAGCTACAGCTGCTGCAGCAGCAGACGCAGCACTGCTTCCCATTCCAAAGCCAGCAGGTACACCTTTTCTAATTTTTAAAACAAGACCGGATTTTATTTTGAATTTTTTTACCATCTCTCTTACTACAAGTCCTGCAGAATTTCTCTCAGGAACAAGAGGAATCGAGTCGGTGCTCTGAATTTTAATTCCATTACCACCTTTTACAAGTTGTATTTCATCATAGTAAGCGTCTAGCGCAAGTCCAAAAACATCAAAACCAGGACCTAGGTTCGCAGTAGAACATGGAGCCCTTACAATAACACTGGAAGCCACTAGTCTCCTACCTCCTCTCCCAAGTTAAGAATTCTGCTCAGAGCTGCCTCTAGGTTTACCATACCATCTCCACTTGCGTTTGATACAGGAATCAGTCCTTGGGAAAAACCACCAAGATTTAGGCCTCTCAAAATATTTGTTACAAGTGTATAGTTTTCACCATCAGCATGTTTGGCTATTGCATCTTCAAGGCTAGTCAGACTAGATGACCATTTCAATATGTCACTGATTTTGTCTTCTATGAGATCGGTCTTTGTTAGAACATTAATGTGTGACAAATTGAGTCTTAATTTGATTGATGTAGCAAGAAGGGCAACAGAAACAAAATTAGTCGGAGTTGTCACAAGAACACCATCATAAAGAAATAATGCAACCTTTTGTTCAGCGTTAAAGTTTTGAACAAAAAATGGGCCGCTTGTTCTATAAGCAAAAAGCTCTATTTGACCAGGAGTGTCAACTAAAAGATAATCTGGATTCATATTATCAACATCGCTTTGAATCTGTTCTATTTTTGACGCAATTAGATCACTTGCCATTATCATGGCACCATTTGGGCCCAAATCGTACTGCTTCATTATAGATGTAATGTCTACATAATCCCTAACATCTACATCACATGTGTACGGGAGGTTCTCAACGCCTGGATCTAAATTTAAAATCCCAACAAAAGCACCGTTTCTTGTATAATAATCAAAGATTCTAGAGGTAAGCAATGATTTTCCAGCACCGGCTGTGCCAACAATAAAAATGGCTTTCATTTTTACTGACTATATTTTATGTTCAGCTTATATTTCCATCCATGAATAAAGAGACAATGAATTGGAAGCTTTTGGCAATTCCTGTCAGTATTATACCATTTGTTTTGATTGCTATCACCTTTGATATCAAACTAGAAGAACTTTTTGCAGTTGGTCTTGTTCCTTTTGTCGGTGCAGCACTTGCCATTTCTTGCAAGCTGCTCATGCAGGGTTTAAAATTCAATTATCTAGTGAAAAAATTTCTCGGTCCTATAGAAGCATCGTGGAAGACAGTTTCAGTAAGAATAGGAAGTGAGTTTGTCACATCTACTACTCCCTCATTTGTAGGCGGTGAGGTAGTTAGGATTGTATGGTTGAAAAAGAAAGGAGTTCCAATAGGTAAAGCAACTTGGGTTACAATAATGGAAATTGTCACCGAAGTACTAGCAGCAGGGATTTTTGCTCTTGCTGCAGCTGCATTTGCGTTTGTTAACGGTGCCTATATCATAGGAATTGTCATAGTGGCAATAAGTCTCCCAGTTACAACATTATGGTGTAGTCTGTTTTTTTTGTCATACAAAAGGACTTTTCAGGTTCCTAGATGGGTATCCAAAATTGTAACAAGGATAAACAAGAACCGTGCTTCAAAATACATTGATAAAACAAACCAATGGATGCAAGAAATCTGTGAGATGAGTAGGCAAAGCTTGCATAATGAAGGTGCAAAAAAGGCCTTCATAGTTTCCATGATCTTTTCTGCATTTACTTGGATATTCTATGGAATTTCATTTATGGTAATTGCGAATGGTGCTGGATATTTTATAGAATTTTTTGACTCCCTGATGGCAACAATGGCATCAAATGCAATAGGCAACTTACCAATCACCATAGGCGGTTCTGGTCTTACAGAGTTTGGCATCTGGGCCTATCTTGGAAAGCTAAATGGCCTAACGTTTGATGCAGTAAAAGACAGTATACAGTGGAATATCGTAATAGTTTGGAGAATTGCCACATATCACGTTCCTCTTGGCATCAGTTGGGTACTGTTGATGAAAATGGTTCTTAACCCACACACAAAAAAAGCTAAAATTGCATAGAAAGCACTTTATTTTCAAAGAATCTCTTTTCTTTTGTGAATTATGCCAACAAAGTCGTTGTAGTTACAGGAGCATCAAGCGGCATAGGTGAGGAATCAGCCGCAGAGTTTGCTAGACGGCATAGTTCTGTAGTGATTGTCTCACGAAGGAAAGAAACGCTTGATGATGTAGCAAAAAAACTCACTAAATATGGCTCAGAAATACTTGTGTGCCCATGCGATGTTTCTCAAAAGCAGCAAGTAGAACAGATGAGTAAGACTGTACTTGATAAATTCGGACGAATTGATATTCTGGTAAACAATGCAGGATTTGCAATTTATGGTTCTGTGCTTGATTTGAAAATAGAAGAAATAGAATCTCAGATGGCAACTAATTATCTAGGAATGGTTTATTGTACGAAATCTTTTCTACCAAAAATGCTCGAGCAAAAATCTGGGCATATAGTAAACATCGCCTCGGTTGCAGGAAGCTTTGGTTTGCCAGGAATTGCATCTTACTGTGCATCAAAGTTTGCAATGCTAGGTTTTTCAGAAGGACTCTACCATGAGCTAAAGGGAACTGGCGTAGGCGTAACTGTTGTTAGTCCTATAACGGTCAGAACCAATTTCTTTGATCACCCATCTTTTAATTCAATACCACAATATTCTCCTGTCTCAATTAGTTCTAAAACCGTAGCCAAAGCAGTGGTAAGAGCATCTTCCTCACCAAGGCTTGAGATCATCGTACCACCACTAGTAAGAGTGGCAGTCTGGGCAAAACACACATTTCCATATCTTATCAATCCAATTTTAGGTGCAGCCTTTAGAAAGGCGATGAACTCAAAGCAAAAGTTGCACTAGTTTAGAACAAAAATTACAAAATGATACCAAATTAGAATTTATTCCTCTTCAGATTCTGTTGATGAACCTGTGTCAGAATCTACATCCATTAATTCAAGATTTGTCAACTCAAATTGGTATATGGCATCCATCTCTATCTCCATCTCTTTTTTAAGAAATTCAATAATCTTTTTGCTCAAGGATGCCTTTGAGGAATTGAACGTAAATTCATACACCATTCCTTTCATTAGATCAGCAGGTTTGATTTTTTTTGGTAAATCTAGTGTTATGATGCGTTTGCCGTCCTCAACTTCCTCGTATAGCTGAACATCCATCTTCATATCCTTATCGTAAATCTCAAGTATGTAGCCTGTTCTAGTCTGAGACTTGGGCTTACCAAATTTTGCATTCTTTATTTCATCGTGCCCATTGTAGAAGTTCTTTTGCCATCTTATTTTGCTCCAGATAACTAGTTCTGTTTTTCTTTCTTACTTGATTGCCACCAGTCTCTATATTCATCATGTTTGTCCTCTCGTGTTTTTTCACGACGATTTAGCCTGTCCCTAATGTCGCTTATTTGCTCCCTTGTTGCGTACAGCCCACACTTTTTACAGATAAAATGTTTTGTATTCAGATCAAACTTCATCTCAATTTTTACTTCCTTGGCTGCACACTCGGGGCAATCAGTCAATGACGCCATTCATCAAAATTATCCATAAAAGCCTTGCTGATTTTCTGGTACGCGGTCTATATCGTCATCCCTTGCGGTCAGTTCGCCCATCGAAAAATGCCGCGTACCAGATCTGGCATTTAGCCTAGAAAATTATAATCCTTTCTAACCCTCCAGTATTTCAGCAATTATCTTTGCTGTGTTTTGTGCGCCATTTCGATCAAAATTCTTAGCAAATTCTGCAAGCCGATCTACATATTTGCTGTAGTTACTTTGTATGCAGTGAATAGCCTTTATCACATGTTGTGTGTTACGTGCAAGAATGCCAAGACCTTTCTCTTCTGCCCATCTTAGCTGGTTTGTGTGCTCATCATAAACAGGAATTCCTACAATGGGTTTTGCCTTTATTCCAAGGATTTCTCCCATTGCGGTATGTGAGCCATTTATCACTGTATATTTACACAAATTTAACACAGTATCTTTTTCTTGTTCTGACAAAAACCCTACATCGATCTGAATCCAATCTATATTTCGTTCAAGCGCATCTGAAATTGAGTATGTCCTACCATCCCTTCCTATCACTCTGTCTATAGAAGAGTCATTTTGTGCATGTGAAACTATTCTTTTTTTGTCTCGTATCTCTTCTGAATGGAAAATTTGTTCATATTTCTTACCAGTTACCTCGTTTGTAGATCTGTTACCAGTTTGCATCCAATATCCAAAGGAGTCTGCATTCTCAACTAATTTTTCTAAATCTGATTTTGGTTTCGGATTTGTGACCATGCCATTTGAAAAATGGCCTGCATATACCACTTTTTGTTTTATCTTGTCTGGGAAATTTAGATTATATTTACATATAGTGTTTGGAGGTGCAGAATCAGCCACAATTATCTTTGTAGCTTTGGCAATTTGTTTTGAAATGTAGATTAATGATGGATAAAAGTAAAAATGTGATCTCCAAAGGTTAGGCCTAAACTGATTTGTTACAAAAACAGAATTGATTTTTCTTTTTTTGGCTAATACATTTGAGCCCATATCACCATCGTTTATTACAAGATCAAAATTTTGTTTGTTATACAGTTTAGCTTCATTTTTTAGATAGTTTGAAATCTGTCTGACAAGCGGAGGATTTCCAGAAATAGGCAACAAAAAATTCAACATAGAAAGTGTAACACTTGGGCCATACTTACCATCAATTGGGGTTGGCATCAGAATCTCATGGATCTGTTGCTTTTTAGCGGGAAATCTTTGTAGTAACTTTTGATATATTTCTCCACTGCTAGAGTAATGTATCTCAAGATCGTCTTTGATGTATTGAGGCAGTACGCTGTCCAGTGCCATCATCCTACTGTAATGACCATTTCCCCACGGATAGATGAATTGGCCTATCTTTATCACAAGTTCAAATCAATCCATCCCGTTTAAATTCTCAATGATCGGATTTTAATGAGTCAATAATATCATGTATATTTTTTGGGCCTACTGTAACGGTGATCAACTTTCTTGTTTTTAGTGCCGTTTGTGAAATTTTACTAATTTTGCCTTTGGGAATATTCCTGCTGGTAAACTTGAGTCTGCATAAACCCTCAATCTTTGAAAGATGTTTTTCCAAGCCAATTTCCTTTGCTAGCTCAAAAATACTATTATCTATCCCTGTTAGGGGAAACCATGGAATTAGATTTTTTTGAAATACACGTATAGCATTGTATTCTATAAACCAAGCAGGAAGGATCATTGGCGAAACTGCAAGCGAGATCCTTTCTATCTTGTTTATCTTAGCAATAGATACAAGAATCTCTGTTATGGCAGCAACCTTTAGCAATTGACCTGAATTTCCAGAAGAATTTAGTTCAAGCCTACAAAACTGTATCTCTACTTTGTGTTGTGCAAATCGTGGCAAGATTTGATTTATGATTTTAACTATATTCAGAAGATCTGGATCACTGCGATAGCAGACAAGAATTTTTACATCAAAACCTACTTTGAGGAGTTGAAGACAGGATATCGCAGAAAGCTCATCATATACACCACAAAGAATGGTTTCATTTTGTGATTTGTGTGGAACGCCTCCACCTGCTTTATCTATAAAAATACAGACATACGCGTGAGACTTTGTAAGATATGTATAAAGAAGTTTATCATGGCTTGCTTCTGTACCAGGCTTTGTTTGTAGATTAACCGTCTTTTCTATCAAAGAAGATGTTGCCGCAAGTTCCATATCTTTTGGTAAATATTCAGTTGCTTGACCCTCAACCTTAACATAGAATCTTTCTCCTTTTAGGAGAAGATTTGTACCAATTTTAGCTATGGCAGAAACAACAACGTCAAAGCGGTTTTCTACTTCTGTGGCAATCGCAACCTTTTCTACTCCAAAAAGTGAGCTTACTGCAGATGAAGCAAAGACTGGATCGCTTGCCTCAACTATTATAACAGAACCATTTTTTCGTATTTTGCTAAATCTCTGTTTTTTTACTTTAAGGATTCTATCTACGCTTGTTATAAGAAAATTGATTTTATTGAGGGAAAATATTGAGGGGAAAACAACAACCACAGTTCTTTCAGTCATTTTGTTTTATTATCCAGACGTTATTTATAACTCTAGGATTACTAATTCAAATCTAGTAATCATTATATGACCAGAATAGAAACAATTTCTTATGGGCAAGTTTACTTCTGAACAAATAGCACAATTAAACAATGTACTCAAAACTCCACAAGAGGTTCTCAAATGGACACTTGATAACCTTCATCCTAAAGTTGCAATGGCATCTAGTTTTGGTGCAGAAGATGTTGTAGTAATTGATATGATCATGAAGATAAATCCCAAAGCAAGGATCTTTACACTTGACACGGGTAGACTAAATCAGGAAACATATGATGTGATGGATGAAATAAGAAACAAATACAACATTAACATGGAGGTAATGTTTCCGGATCAAAATGAAGTAGAACAGATGGTTAGAGTCAATGGTATGAACTTGTTTTACCAAAGCATAGGAAATAGAAAGCTTTGTTGTGGAATAAGGAAGGTCCACCCCCTAAACAAAATGCTTGTAACTTTGGATGGATGGATAACTGGACTGAGGAATGACCAAACCCAGAATAGAACAGATGCCAAAAATATTGAGATAGATGACCAGCATAATGGAATGGTAAAGGTAAACCCAATAATTGACTGGAAATGGGAACAGGTTTGGGATTATATCAAAGCAAACAAAATTCCATACAACAAACTGCATGACAAAGGATATCCAAGCATTGGATGTGAACCTTGTACGCGAGCAATAAAGCCAGGTGAGGACCTAAGGGCAGGTCGTTGGTGGTGGGAAACCGATCCAGAAAAGGAATGCGGTTTGCACGCAGACCACGGTAACAAGTGAGACTTTGGACGAAGGCAAAGGGATTGCCAAGCCACATGGCGGCAGGCTAGTAAACAGATTTACACCAAAAAACCCCTCAGGAATGTTTTCTGTCGTGATTGATACTGATCTTGCAAATGACATTGAAAACATAGCAGATGGCATTTTTAGTCCTCTTGAAGGATTTTTACTACAACAAGACTTGGAGAGTGTAATTAAGAAGGGAAGACTTGCAAACGATATTCCTTGGACAATTCCAATAATGCTTGATGTAGACAAGCAAACCGCCACTAAAATGAAGGATGTACACGATGTACTTTTGAAAAATTCGGAAGATGGTGGTTTTGCTGTTTTACATGTAGAGGACGTATACACTTTTGACAAGAATGCAATTGCAAAAGGAGTGTATGGTACCACCGACTCAAAACATCCAGGTGTAGCAAAAACTATGGCAATGAAGGATGTTCTGGTAGGTGGGAAAATAGATTATTTCCAAAGACCAAAAGAAATACCAATACGAAAATATAGAAAAACACCAACAGAAACCAGAGCAAGCTTTGAAAAGACTGGATGGAAAACCATTGTAGCATTTCAGACAAGAAATGTTCCTCACGTTGCACATGAAATGCTACAAAAGGCATCACTTAACACACACGACGGTCTTTTCATAAATCCCTTAATAGGAAAGAAAAAGTCAGGTGACTTTACAGACGAGGTTATAGTCAGTGCATATGAAACACTGATCAACCATTATTATCCACAAAACAGATGTTATCTGGCAACGCTTCACACAGAAATGCGATATGGAGGGCCAAAGGAGGCAATTCATCATGCAATAATGAGGAAAAATTATGGTTGTACTCACATCATAATAGGTCGTGATCATGCAGGGGTTGGAAACTATTATCAGCCCTTTGCTGCCCAAGAAATATTCAAAGAATATCCAGATCTTCAAATTGAACCTATATTTTATCCAGCATTTTTCTACTGTAAAAAATGTCTTTCGTTTGCAAGTGAAAGGAACTGTCCACATGGACCAGAATTTCAAGAGCAGCTTAGTGGTACCAAGCTTAGAACCATGATCCTTGAGGGACAAACACCATCAGAATATATGATCCGGCCTGAAATTTCTAAAATTATAATGAGCTGGGACAAACCCTTTGTCGACTAGATTTTTATTAAAGCCAACTAAGTTAAATTCGTGAAGCACGTAATAATTTTTATCATTTTACTAACTATTACAATTTTTCCCGGATATGCACAAACTCAGTCAAACCCCTCCATTCGTCTTGAAACAATAGAAATTCCCTTTGACAAGTTCAACGTGGTCAGCAGCGACGCCAACATACTAACACTTGAACATGAACATGCAATAAACTGGCAGCTTACTATTGAGAACAATCTAGTATACGCAAACCCTCTTGGTAATGCAGTAATGCGGTTATATGATAATCTAAACAAGGAAAAATTTGTAGAAATTGGGATGGGCAGTCAACCTGATTTTAAATTCTGGGTGGCTGTACAAACTCCTGACACTGGATATGCAGTAATTCATAGCCGCATAGAAGATGGATGGAAGCCTAGTGAACATGTAACAGCCGCATATACAGATAGCACTGGCTTTTCTGTAAATAATGGTGAGAGAATAGTAGTTTCTAATTTGGATGTTGACAACTTTGTGATAAAAGAAATTGCTGTTTACGGTATGGAGTCATCAACGGATCCTTCCGCAACTAATTCAGGAAGCCTGACACTAAACGTTGTTTCTGGAAATCCAGCTGCTAATTCACTCTTTTATCTACCCTTTATTCTAGCAGGAACAATAGGAGTGCTGGTAGTAGTATTGTTAAAGAGTAAGAAGCGAGTGTAGTTTTGTAGTATTTGCAGTCGTTTTTTAATTGACACACGTCACACATAGGAGATATGGGTTTACAGATATTCTGACCATACATCACAAATGTATCGTTTATTTTAAGCCAGTATTTCTTTGGAATCTTTTTCATTAATGCAAATTCTGTTTCCTCTGGAGTCTTTGTTTCTACAAGACCAAGTCTATTTGAAATTCTATGAACATGAGTATCTACAGGTATTGCAGGCTTATCAAAAGCATATACCAGTACACAATTTGCAGTTTTTCTACCAACACCTGGAAGCTTGAGCAGTTCATCTAAATTGTTTGGAACCTTACCAGAATATTGAGAATCAATAAGTGATGCAACTTTGATTATTCTTCTTGCTTTTACATGATAAAATCCAGTTGACTTGATTATCTTTTCAACATCAGAGACTTTAGCTTTGGCAAGTGCATGTGCAGTCTTGTATTTTGCAAACAATTTTTTAACTACTAACGAAGTGTTTTCGTCTCTTGTTCTTGCGGAAAGTATAGTTCCAATGAGAATACTAAGTGGTCCACCAGTTTCAGCTTCGTGCAATTCCCTAAGGGCAGTCATCCTGGGCGGTTTGACAGAGTCCATTGTATTTATCATTCCACGCAGAATCTTTTCCATCTGATCTACTTGGACTTTGTATTATAAAGACCATACAAGTATTATATCTGTCAGAGCAGAGTACGAATGTTGGATTTAACAAAAGAAGAAGAGGCAGCTCTCAAAGGCGAACAAGGTGAAACCCTTGCACTTGCATATAGAATTCTTGTTGCTATAGGTGAAGCAACAAATGCAGAACATCTACTTCCAATAGAATGGGCGCATCTTTCTGGTATAAACTACAATACTATAGGAGATGCGGGAGAAGAGTTTCTTTCAAACCTAAGCAAAGATGCCCAGTTTAAGGTCAAGACCACTATCAATCCCATGGGATTTGACTTTGACACAGTTTCCAAATATGGTGTAGATGAAGAATTTATCACAAAACAGCGAAGCATAAAAAACTCGTATGAAAAAATGGGGGCAGTTCCTTCTTTTTCTTGCATTCCTTATGAGATATTTGAGCTACCAAAGAAAGGAACACATGTTTCTTTTGCTGAAAGTAATGCGGCAATTTATGCAAACTCCATATCCAACCTTAAAACAAATAAGGAGGGTGCCTTTAGTGCACTTGCAAGTGCGTTAACTGGCAAAAGCCCAGATTCTGATTTACGGAAAGATGAATCTAGAAACCCAAACCTAACAATACGAATGAGTGTAGACCAAAAAGATGAGCTGACTTATGGCATGTTAGGATACTTTGCAGGAAAAGTTGCTGGAAGCTCTGTTGCTATTTCTGGAGTAAAAGAACTTGACAGGTGGAGCTGCAAGTCGCTTTGTGCTGGCATGGGCACCTCAGGAACGTGTGGAATGTTTACCTTGGGTGATGCCAAGGGAGAAACCATAGATTTTGACAGAAAAGAAATGCAAAAAGTGCACGATGAGCTAAATACTGCAGACTCGGGTGACATTATTGCTCTAGGGAGTCCTCAGCTGGGACTGGAGGAGCTATCAAACCTTGCGGCAATGCTAAAGGGAAAGGTCTTTAACAAACGGTGTATGGTTTTTTGTCCAAGAGCAATTCAGGAACAGGCAAAGCACCTTGGATATACCAGTGATATAGAACGCGCTGGTGGAGAACTCCTTTCTGACTGTTGTATCTGTCTTACACCACTAATTGACAAAAGAGATGTTGATGGTGTAGTGACAAACAGTGTAAAAGGAGCATATTATTTGAGAACCTCAAATGACGTAGATGTAAATCTAAAAAGTCTTAGTCAAATTGTACAGGAAGAAACAAAATGACATTAAAGATAATAGTAAAAGGTAAAGCCCAAGGTGAAGTTCTTGTTTCAAAAAAACCAATAAATTTTCTCGGTGCAGTGGACAAAAAAACGGGAAAAATAAGAGACAAAAACCACGATCTCTTTGGTAAGTCTCTTGCAGGAAAGATTCTTGTTTTTCCATTTGGAGTTGGAAGCAGTGTTGGTGCATATACCATCTATTCTTTAAAATCCAACAAATGTGCTCCACATGCAATGATTTGTTTAAAAGCTGATCTAACAACGGCATCAGGCTGTGCACTTGCAAACATACCACTAGTTATGGCATCAAATGAGGATTATAATTCCATAAAAGATGGAAAGAAAATCTCACTTGATGCGGAAACCGGCAAAATACTATAACTGTGCTCGTACCACATTCCCGTTGGGGCTTGTCTCTTTGAAAATAATTCCTTCGAATCTAAGTATTTTTGTCTCTTTTCTCTTCCAGCAGTCTTGTGGCGCACCTGCCTTTTCACACGTGTGATTAAGAAACTCTTCCTCATTCCAACCCCATTCTATGGGGACTTGAGGTAGAAGAAGACCAGAACCAAACTCCCACTTCACAATCAAGCCATCTCTGCCCACCTTTATTTTGCTTGGATAGTCAAGCGTGTTTTCTACTTTAACTTCGACGGGCGGAGTTAAGACAGTTACTTCAAATGAAATATCTTTTAGCTCTTCATATTTGATAGGTGGAAAGCGAGGATCTGCGGTGGCAGAAGCAATAGCCGCATCTACAAGCGATTGATAGAGATTTTTTTCTGGTGTAGGAAATCCAATACACCCCCTTAGGTCATTTGCTTTGTTTAAAGTGACAAAGACTCCCGAATTATAAGAAAATCTAGATTTAAAGTCTTCTTGTAGTGCATTTTTTTTCCCTGTCTTAAGATATTCTGTGACAACATCTCTAGCTATCCTTACTAGAATTTCACCATCGTGATCTGAAAGACTCATTGTAATCTATCGTTTAATTGATCAGCAAATTCTTGAAGTTTTTCAAAATGGGTTCCCTGCCAGTAGATTTTTTTACACCCATCACACATCCAAAACCTTTCTTCTCTTTCTAAGACACCTTCTGGAACTTTATTTATGATTCGATATTTTTCTATTGGTTGTAGTTTGCCATTACAAATAACACACCGCGTGCTGTTTGAATCTATTACAAACTTTTCTAGCTTTACCTTGGCGTTTATCTGTGCAATTTGTTCAAACTCATCATTTCCCCTGATAAGTATGCTCACTACATCTTGGTTTTGTGCAGCCTTGACAAGCTGTTCATCCTTTGTTAGGATGATACGCTTTTCATTTTTTGCTATTACAAGCAGTTTTTCATCCTCAATAGACGAAAAGTATGTCGAATCATATCCAAGAACGCGCAGTTTTTTTGCAAGGTTTCCAAGCATAGCATCTACTATAAAGATAGGTCGTTTTGTGCTCATTTGTATGCCTGGCCAGTTCCAGATTCCACGATGTGACTCTCGCCTGCCGGCAAAACTCGGATGAAATCATCAATGCTAATTGCTTTTATCGTATATTCTTTTTCCTTGAATTTGAGAAATTCAAGCTTTATTTTTTTGGCAACTTCTGCCATCTCAAAACCTGATGGTTCTATTGTGACATGATATATGCAATTTTTTTTGACTGATTGAGGAGGACCACACATCAAAGAATAATCTCCATCTTTTTCAAAAAGACCTACACACAAACGCATGTTAGTTACTTTTACAAAGTTTCTTTGTCCATCAACTATGAAAGAACCCTTTGCAATAAACTGGCCACTTGGAGCAGCTGTTTTTATTTGATCTGGATTCACCCAGTACGAATTTAGTCCATACAAGCCTTCTCTCCAAGCCCTACTAAAACAGACGGTTGCTTGTGCAGTTTCCATTATACTAGCTGCTGTAGACACAGAACTATTCTTTAGAATAAAAAATGGAGAACCAACAATTTCTGCATGAAATACCTTGTCATCTTTTTCACGATATTTTCTTATCACAGATGAATTTGATGATGCATCACGTCCACCAATTGCCAAAAGACCATCAGAAGTGAAAAACCATCTATATCGTTCGTACCACTCTCTTTTCTTTTGCACTGTAAATACAATAGAATCCTTTGTTATACTTGACTGCTTTCTGAAAGCTTCTAAACTCTTTTCTGTTTTCTTCTTTTCTGACTCTATGGACTCGATTGCCTTTAGCTGATGTTTTGATTCGTTAAACAAAGTTGAAGCAATAGCTTGTATGGTAGAATCTGGGTTTATCTGGATTTTTTCACCGTTAACATCTACAAACAAGTTACCCTTCTCTCTTACAAGTAATGATTTTTGAGATTGAAGTGTATCTGAAATAATAGGGTCATCAAGTGAAATTATACCCTTTGCAGCTAAATCTAAAAGAGATCTGGCTACACCTGAAATGGTATCCACCCTTTCTTTTACTTTTGATGTTGCTCTAATTTGCTCTTCTAACTTATGCTCAAACTCCTCTATCTTTTGGGTTACTGTATTTGTTTGCGATAACTTGCCTCCTTCAAGAAGATTTTCTGTAAAAAGTGAATCTAGCCCTTCCATGAAACTTGATACTTTGATATAGCTTGTGTTTTCTTTCTGCCCAAGAATGATAGGAAAGACATCAGAGCTTTGTCCATCCTTTACCACAACTGGTTCATGTATTCCACTTACAATTTTTTCTGTAAGATCTTTGGTTACGGAGAAAATTTTTTCTACATCTGCATTTGAAAGATTGTTTCCCGCTACCTGCGGATCTATATTAGCACGTCGCACTATTTCTTCTGCATATTTTGCAGGAAGTCCTAAAGTTCTACCTATCCATCTTACTACAGGTGTTGAAACAGATAATATTTCCAAAAGATCTTTTGTTGCTATTTCAAAAATGTTAAGCCCACTTTGTGGGGGTGGTTCATAATTCAATCCTATACCTAGTTTTCTGTGTCTTACGTCAATTGAATGTAATAATGTAAGAATTTTCATATCCTTATTGCACAAAATGATATTACCATCTCCAAAAAATTCTCCCACAAGGACAAATTCTTGATCCGCTCCACTAAATGTTACATATACAATTCTTTCTGTACCAATTTGTTTTATCTCAGAGATCTTTGATCTTAGAAGATCATTTCGTAGTCGCTTTATCAATCTATTTTCTTCAATTTGATCTATTTTGACTTTTGAAATCCACAGTCCAAACGTAGAAAACATTAGCAAAATATCTGGTTTTTCCGGATGGTGTAGTTTGAAGAGCAAACTTGCACGACTTATTCCATAAATATTGCTTACATAGTATCCACTAATTTTTTTACTAATTTCATTCACTAAATAACGAAGTTCTATTCCAGCTAGAGTCATGATAATGCGTTATCACTCCAAAATTATACTGTTACTATTGAAAGATTTGAACCAAAGATTTTAAACAAGGAGTATCTGAGTCATTTTGTAAATTTAATTGACTAGACATCCTAAGAAAAAAGAGCACGAAAAAAAATCAGAGCCTACTGATCCCAACGTAAAGGATGTACCTGATCCTTCTACAAACCAAACAGATACAATCAAGACAAAAAACCCACTTGGCAAACTCTTCTGGATTCGCGTAGCACTTGGTATTCTTGCAGGTATAATTGCTGCACAGGTCGGAAATTCAATAGATGTGGAATCAAGACCATTTGTAGGCTTTGGAATTATGATTTTTCTGTTTGTTGTCTCATATGGAATAGCAAAGGTAATGCAGATACCTCTTCCTCCATCTGACAGAAAAAAGCTGATCATGACTGGAATAGGAAGCTACTTTTTCATGTTCATATTTAGCTGGATTCTGGTTAATACCCTAATGCATCCTGGTGCAATAGATCTAAACCCTGTTAGGTAGCACTAAAATATCTAGACTATCTCACTGTGCTAGATGTGGAAATACAGTACACCAGGAATTCCAGATGAGTTTTTTGAGAGATTAGAAGAAGTTCCAATAACCAAAGAAGAAGTACGCGTTGTACAAATAAGTAAAGCAAGGCTTTCTCCGGGCCAAACCGTGTATGATGTTGGTTGTGGAAGTGGTTCTATATCGATTGAAGCGGCACTGCAGATCAAGTCATCTGGCAAAGTATACTCAGTTGACTTTGATCCCAAAGCAGTGGAATTAACCAAGAAAAATCTTGCCAAGTTTGGGCTCTCAAATGTTACAGTAGTCTTAGGAAACGCAACAGAAAAAATCTCCGGGTTGCCTCTTGCAGATGCAATTTTCATAGGAGGAACTGGAGGAGATACAAAGGAAATACTCAAGCTCTGTGAAAGCAAATTAAAGACTGGTGGCAGAATAGTGATTGGCACAATCTTGATTGAAACCTTATTTGCAGTTCTGAATATAATTGAAAAGCTCAAATTCTCAGAGGTGGATGTGACTCAGATCACGGTTTCAAAGAGCCGCAAAACTTCAACTGGCACAATGATGCTAGCAAGAAACCCAGTTACTATAATCTCTGCAACAAAAATCTAGCT
>CAYZOW010000009.1:35939-38987 GCA_964480245.1 uncultured Nitrosopumilaceae archaeon
AAATCTAGCTTTTAATTAGGCGCAACTTGAATCGCCATTGATGGCTGAACTTGTCTGTGTTGGATGCGGCCCTGGCGATCCTGAACTTTTGACTGTAAAAGCAGTAAAAGCCATTCGCAATGCCGATGTTATAATGTGCCCAACCTCTAAGGAAGGAAAAACAAGCATTGCATATTCTATTATTTCATCTGTCATTGATGACTCAAAAAAACCAGATGTTGTGAACTTGGTTTTTCCAATGGTCAAAGACAAACAAATACTAGAGAATACTTGGGAAAAAAATGCTCAGATAATAGCAGACACTATAAGCTCTGGAAAAAACGTGGTTTATCTTACTGTAGGCGATCCATCTCTTTATAGTACTTGGATCTACCTGCAGCGTAAACTAAAATCAAAACACCCAGAAATTAAGATTACTGTTATTCCTGGAATAGTATCTATGTTTGCATTTGCATCTAAAGTTGGCATTAGTATTGCAGAAGGAGATGAAACTGTGGCAGTAATTCCTGCTTGCTATGATCTGTCTAGAGTAAAAGAAACCGCGAAAAATTGCGATACCATGATATTTCTAAAGGATGGTAGATACTTTGATCAAGTTATTACACTTTTAAAAGAAGCTGGATTTTCAGATAATTCACTTTTTGCGATAGCGCAAGATGTTGGCACTGATGAAGAGATTGTCAAGAAACTAACACTTGGTGAAGTTACAAAAGATACGCTGACAAGCAAATACTTTTCAATAATGGTGGTAAAACGTGCATAAAGTCTACTTTGTTGGATCAGGTCCTGGCGATCCAGATCTTCTAACAATAAAAGCAAAAAAGCTTATTCAAAAGGCGGATACTGTTGTATATTCCGGCTCTTTGGTGAATCCTAAAATTTTAAAATTCTGCAAAAAAGCGGAACTTCACGATGCAGCAAAGCTTGTCAGAGAAGAAATTTTTAATATTTTAAAAAATAATGCACTAAAAGGCAAATTCGTAGTCAGACTTCATGATGGGGATCCAACCATTTATGGCGCAATCAGAGAACAAATGGACAATCTCAAAGAAAAAGGAATAGAGTCGGAGATTGTTCCTGGAGTAAGTTCTGTTCTTGCTTCAGCTGCTACGCTTGGAACAGAGCTTACCCTTCCAGGAGTGACCCAGACCATAATAATAACAAGACCAGAATCACGTACTGCCGTTCCAAAAAGAGAGAGCATTTCGGAGCTTGCCAAGCACAAAGCCACAATGGTCTTCTATCTGGGGGTACATCTTATTGGTGATATAGTAAAGGAGGCTATAGCTGGGGGATATCAAAACTCAACCCCTGCGGCTGTAGTATACAGGGCAAGCTGGAACGATGAAAAAATAATCAGAGGAACACTAAAAGACATAGTACAAAAGACAAGGCAAGAAAAGATCACCCGTACTGCAATTGTAATAATTGGTGATGTAATAAAACCAAAGTCTTATGAATATTCAAGATTATATGACAAAACTTTCAGTCATGGATTCAGAAAAGCCAAGACCAGATCACAATGATCTAACTTTGTTCTTTATTCCCAATTTGAATAACTGTTTTTGAAAATTACTAACATCACCTGATGTAAAAATTTTCAATGAATTTGTTTTAGAACTTTTCTTACTTAAGAATTTCCTAACTTGATTTGCAACTTTATCTCTCGGATCTAAAAATGTAACATGCGGAAAGATTTGTCTTAATAGCGGTAAAAGAAAAGGAAGATGTGTACTTGACAACGTGGCAACATCTACATGATTGCTTACTAAAGGTTTTAATAAAATTGTTTTAATTTTCTTTTTACATAGATTTTTGTTGTCAATAAATTTACCTGATTCAACAAGTTCTACAAGTGGGGATGCGTTAATTTTAATAACTTTGATTTTTTTTGGTACATGTTTTTTAATATAATTTTTTAGCATATTACTTTCCACAACAGATTTTGTCGCAAGTATTGCTATAACACCTGATTTTGTATTCTTTGCAGCTTTCAGTGGTGGAAATACCCCAATGATTTTTGATTTTTTTGTGAGCTTTTTTAATAAAAGTGATGGTGTGTTTGAACCAATTACTATCAAGTCTGGATTGAATTTTTTCTCTAGTGTGATGATGGTTGATTCTATTATTTTGCTAAGATGGGAAACAGATTTTGTGCCGTACGGAAAATTTTTCTGATCTGCGAAATAGATTATATCTGCAGTGACTTTTTTCTGGATAGCCTTTATGACAGAAAGTGAACCAAAACCAGAATCGAAGACCGCAATTTTTGCCATAAATTCCACCTAGACAAGCCAGATTTACATTTTGTGAGCTAAATTTAGTCTAATGTTGATGATAATATACACCTGACATTAAGAAGCAAGTTTTGAAGTATCTCGCATGACCGGCTTCGATAAAACCTGGACTCGACAAGAGAATAGGGGTTTAAGCGACAAAATACGTGAAACTGTAAAGCCACAGGGTGCCCTCAAACCAAGAATTGAAGGTGCTGTGAACAAATTACAGGGTCAAATATCGAAGATGGATTCTATGTTAGGAAAGTTAAGGGAAAGAGATGCCCAACTTTTCAAACGAATCGTAGCCGCAATGCAACAACACGATGCTAGTACAAGCAGAGTTCTATCAAACGAGCTAGCAGAAATTAGAAAGGTCACAAAGATGCTAGGCAACGCCAGAATGGCACTGGAGCAAGTACAATTGCGCCTGACTACCATACACGATCTTGGAGACGCAATGGTAGCTATTGGACCTGCAATGGCAACCATGAAGGGGCTCAAATCATCCCTTGGAAGGTTCATGCCAGAAGCAGATGCAGAACTGACCTCCATGACCCAGACTCTTAATGGCCTAATGATGGATTCGCTAGCAGGCGGAGACTTTAGTGTAGAGTCTGACGTTTCTAGTGAAGAAACAGACAAAATTCTACAAGAAGCATCTGCAGTTGCAGAACAACAAATTGGCGATAGATTCCCATCAGTTCCATCACCCTCTGGAGTATCGTCACAATCAACATACGAGTAGGGGAACTCGCAATGGGAAGACTGG
>CAYZOW010000010.1:0-17164 GCA_964480245.1 uncultured Nitrosopumilaceae archaeon
TATTGCTGTACTTCTTCAAATGCAGTAAATGTAGTCAAGTCTATTCCGGAAAATAAGGAAATTCTCTTTTTGCCAGACATGTTTCTAGGATCATATGTAGCAAAGATGACAAATAGAAAGAACATGTTTATCTGGGCAGGAGAGTGTCATGTGCACGCTGGAATAAGATCTCAGGACGTACAAGAAAAGCTAAACCAGTATGCAGAAGCGGAATTTCTTGTACATCCAGAGTGCAGCTGTACCTCTTCTTTAATGTACGATGTAGCAGTAGGTGATTATGGGAACCGTCAGGTTCAGATTCTATCTACTGAAGGCATGATGAATCATGCAAGGAGCTCACAGGCAAAGAGGTTTGTTGTCGCAACAGAAACTGGAATTCTTTACAGGATGAGACAGCAGAATCCACAAAAAGAGTTCATCCCCGTATCAGAAAATGCAGTGTGTCAGTATATGAAAATGATAACACTTGACAAAGTATATGCATCGCTAAGGGAGGACAAGTACGAAGTCAGGGTTCCAAAAAAGATTGCTCAGAAGGCACAGCTTGCAATAGAACGTATGCTCGCAATCAGTTAACTTCCAGACTCAAATCAAGACCAGAAACAGAATTAGTAATCTTTCCAACCGATATCATATCAATTCCTGTTCTTGCATAGGACTGTATGTTAGTATTATCAATCCCGCCAGACGCTTCAATCTTTACTTTATTTCGCAGGCGCAGTTTTTTTAAGGTACCAACAATCTTTGAGATTTCCTTTGGTGAAAGATTGTCAAGCATTATTATTGAGGCTCCTGCATGTGCAGACACAATTGCGTCACGAAGATTTTCAACCTCAACTTCAATTGTTTTGTACTTTTTTCGTGCCTTTTTTATTAATCCATATATCGATTCTGCCACGGCAATGTGGTTATCTTTTATCATAACCATTTGATCAAGTGACATTCTATGTTTGTGCCCACCACCAATTTCAACGGCTTCTTTGTCAAACAAACGTAATCCTGGTACAGTCTTTCTTGTAGAATATAGCTTGACTCTGGGATTTACCGTTCTGATCTTTTTCACTAGGACATTAGTTTGGGTAGCAATTCCACTCATTCTAGATAGAAGGTTAAGTGCTGTCCTTTCGCAAGACAATACAGCCTGTGCAGAACCTGAGATAACCATTATTTTCTGGTTTGGTTGAATTTTAACGCCATCTTTTTTGAGAACCCTTACTTTACATCCCTTTGAGACAAAGATCTGTTTTGCATATTGTACTCCAGCTAAAGTTCCTTTTTCTCGTGAGATTATGTTTGCAGAAATTCTCTTTCTTGGCAAAAGGTCGCTTGTAATGTCGCCTTTTCCAATATCTTCCGCTAAAAAACTTGCAAGTATTTTTTTTGCACGTATATGCAATCTAGGTTACCTTAAGTGCATACTTGCCCTTTTCAGTTATTCCCAAAGCCTTGGCAACAACAGAATTTATTGGATCTACTACAAGAACAGATCCGCGCCAATCCGGAGTTAGATCTGATGACTTGCATACAGGGCACACCTTTCCTATAGTGACAAATTTACACTTTCTACATGCCATCTCTTTTACCATATCGCATTCACTTTGCTTCTACTATCTTTTTGGTTTTTTCAGCTGGTACAGGCGGCGCTTTAGCTTTCTTTATTTCTTCAACAATCCACTCGTCTGCACCCAAGAAGGGCTGTCTGCATGTAATACCAATCTTCATTGCTGCTGTTTTTCCAAGAGATACTGCAGTTATCCTTGCACGAAGAGTGGAACCGATTTTCAAAGTTCTGCCACTCTGGTTTGCCAAGATCATACCAGACTTTACGTCGCTTTTTAGATAATCATCCATGATTTGGGAAAGATGCAAAAGTGCATCAGTTGAGCCAATTCTTACAAATGCACCAAAGTCAGTGATTTCAACAATTTCTCCTCGTACTATCTCCTGCAGTTTTGGATAAAACGTAAGGGCTGAAAACTCTACTTTATGATATGTTCCTCCGTCACCAGAAACTATTTTCCCCATGTTTTCAACTGTGGTGTCAAGTATCATAATCACGTAACCAAGATCTGGATTTATCATGCTCTCGTATTTTTCTTTCAGAATAGTAATTGCTGCTTTCTTTAGAGACTCACCAAACAATTTTGGCGGAATTCTAACTACGTCAGTAAGGGTAGCTATAGAAAACATCTAACAAAAATTGGTAAAATTTCAATTTATGAATCTTTGGATGATATAACTGTCATTTCTGCCTATGTTTAAATAATGTATGTGGGTTTTTTACAACATGGTAGCAGTAGATGAGGTTCTGAAAACTCTTAGTACTGTAATAGATCCAGATCTAAAAAAAGACATAGTATCTATGGGAATGATAAAGGATCTTGAGATAAATGGAAGTGATCTAAAATTCACACTAGAGCTAACCACACCAGCTTGTCCTTTCAATGACGAAATAGAACAGGATGTTAGAAAAGCAATCAAAACTATTCCAGGCATTTCAAATTTTGACATGAAAGTGACTGCCAAAGTCATGGAAGGACGTGCGCTAAGCATGGACGAGATGATGCCAACTGTCAAAAACATCATAGGGGTTGCTAGCGGAAAAGGCGGAGTTGGAAAGACAACTGTATCTGTCAATATTGCGTTGGCTTTGGCACAATCTGGTGCAAAAGTTGGTCTGCTTGATGCAGACATCTATGGTCCAAGTGTTCCTTTGATGCTTGGCATGGGAAAGGCTGTAATGGAAGTAGAAAACAACAAGCTGCAACCTGCTGAGTCACATGGACTCAAAGTAGTTTCATTTGGGTTCTTTGCAGATCAAGACCACCAAGCCGCAATATACAGAGGACCAATCATATCAGGAATTGTAAAGCAATTCCTTGTAGATACAAACTGGAGTGATTTAGATTATCTTATTGTAGACCTGCCACCTGGCACGGGTGACATACCACTAACTTTGGCTCAAACTATCCCAATTACCGGCATCTTAGTTGTCACAACACCACAAGATGTAGCAAGTAACATTGCGGTAAAGGCGTTTGGGATGTTTCAGAAATTAAATGTGCCAATTATTGGCATTATAGAAAACATGAGCTACTTCAAGTGTCCTGACTGCAACAAAGACCACCACATCTTTGGCAAAGGCGGTGCAATGAAGATTAGTGAGAAATACAATATTCCATTTCTTGGTGAGATTCCTCTAAACCCTGGAATCATGGAAGGCTCTGACACAGGCAAGCCCGTTTTGGTGACAGACCCCAAATCTGCACATGCCGAAGCCTTTACTGCCGCTGCAAAAAATGTGGCAGCAAGATGCAGTATACTTGCAGCACAGATCAAAGAAGAGATGGCCGCCGAAGTAGCTACGCAAAAATAGTTTAAAACAAAGATACATTGTGCATCTTCCTGAAAATCTAAGAGCTGATCTGAAAATACCTCTTGGCGTCCTGCTTAAAGATGCTGATGCAACAAAAGAAAACATTCAAAAAAATATTCCCACAAATTCATTTATAATTTCTGTCGGGGATGCAACTACAGAAAAACTGATCAAATATGATATAATTCCTTCATTACAAATTGTTGATGGTTTAGAAAAGAGAGTCAAAAGAGAACCGCCAGCTGTAAGTGTCAAAACATCTTTTTCCTGTTCTAATCCTGCCGCAGAAATTACGTCAGACAGTATAGATACCATAAAGAAGGCCCTTCAATCTCCCAAGCCAGTAAGAATCACAGTGACAGGCGAAGAGGATCTATTGGTATTGCCAGTGTGCGTCTTTGCGCCAGAAAATTCAGTGGTTTTTTATGGCCAACCAAACGAGGGACTGGTAATAGTCAAAGTTAGTCCTCAGATAAGAAATAAAGCACAATCAATTATGGATTCTATGAGTTAGTAGGGGTATGATGACACGGTGGCTGTATGATTTATGATTAAGCTACACAAGTTCTGACCCTCAATAACTATTTGTACCAAAAGTAAACACGGACAAACACAATATTTGACATGCGCAATTAAACCATCTTTGTAAAATCAGGTGTTTGTGAAGCTTGATTCCGAACTACAATTCAAACTACTAGAAAAGGTTGGAATCTATGCAAACAGATTTGGAATACAAGAGCCAAAGGTACTTTTTACTACTAGAGAAGTTCTTGAGATGCCAAAAGAGATGACCGAGGGACGGAGAACCTCAGCATACAAGTATTATGGAGTGTCATATATGCAACACAACATGATTTTTGTAAATGTTAGAAAGATGCCAGACGAAAAAACTTTGGAAAACACAATAGTACATGAGCTTGTACATCTCAGATTTCCATATCTGAGTCACGGTAAGAGGTTTAACAAGCTTGTCAGACAAGGTCTTGCCGGAAAAACATTTGCTCCCTACAAGAAAAGAAAATAGAGATCTTTCAGACATGGTTTATATTTACCGCAAATAGGCAAAACTAGCAAATGTTACTACAAGATCTGATTATACCTATAGGCGCAACAATTGTTTCTTTTGCAGTTGCAGCAGGTTTTGCCGCCTGGGTTTCTAGACAAAAACCGGGAACGCAACAGATGCTTGACATCTCAAACGCAGTCAAGGTTGGAGCAATGGCATTTTTACGAAGAGAATTTAAAATTGTCATTCCAGTTGCCATAGGTCTTGCAGTTTTGATTGGTGCAGCAATTGGATTTTCAAACGGTATTGCTTTTGCAGTTGGTGCGGGTCTTTCTGCAGTTGCAGGATTGATTTCACTTAAAATCACGGTAAAGGCTGCTGTTCGTGCAGCAAATGCCTCAGGACAAGGACTTGGTCACACGTTTGCTCTTGCTTTTAGAGGAGGAGCAACTGTAGGTCTTGCAGTTCCTGCTATGGCACTTTTGGCCATCACATTACTCTATTTTGTATTTCCAGATCCTATTACAATTGCAGGAGTTGGAATTGGTGCTAGTCTTATTGCATTGTTTATCAGGGTAGGGGGAGGAATTTTCACAAAAGCCGCAGATATGGGAGCAGACTTGGTTGGGAAAGTAGAGGCAAACATTCCAGAAGACGACCCACGAAATCCAGCGACGATTGCTGATAATGTAGGCGATAATGTGGGAGATGCTGCTGGCATGGGGTCTGATATTTATGAATCATATATTGTAACTATGCTCGCTTCGTTGCTACTTGCAGCATTAATTGGCTCTCCTGAAAATCTGCTTTATCCGATTTTAATTGGAGCATCAGGACTGATTGCTTCGATCATAGGGGCTGCAACAATAGGACCAAGAAAGATGACCGACGTTATGAAGCCACTGACTCGCGCATTTTATGTTTCTGCTGCAATAGCAATAGGACTCAATTTTATTTTCACATACTTCTTCCTTGGTCAAACGCCACTTGCATATGCACTGTTTGGTAGCACAGTAGTTGGAGTGATTCTAGTTCCTGTGATACAGAGAATTACAGATGTGTTTACTAGTTACAGATTCAAGCCAGTAAAAGAAATTGCTGCAGCTGCAAAATGGGGGCATGCATCTCTTACACTTATGGGGATAATACAAGGAATGCGTTCAACGGGACCGTTTATGATTGCAATAGTTGTCGCTCTTGCAACATCATTTGCAATAGCTCATTCAGCTGCTCCAGATCCATCACAAGCTGCACTGTATGGCATTTTTGGTACTTCACTTACCGCAATGGCCATGCTCAGTCTTGCTGGCATAGTACTTAGCATAGATGCCTTTGGTCCAATTAGTGACAATGCGGGCGGAATTGTAGAAATGACACATATGGGAGAGGAAAACCGCAAGGTTACAGATGAGATAGATGCTGTAGGAAACACTACAAAGGCAGTCACTAAGGGTTTTGCAATTGCAAGTGCTGGTCTTGCGGCTTTGGCAATGATTCAAGCTTTTCAGTATGAAGCAGAAAAGATATTTCACGTTACGTTTGATTATAGCTTATCAAATCCTGCAATAATAATTGGTCTACTTGTTGGTGGTTTGATTCCGTTTTTCATTACAAGCCTGCTCATTGGAGCAGTATCAAGAGCAGCTTCCAAGATGGTGGAGGAAGTAAGAAGACAGTTTAAAAACACTCCTGAAATTCTTACTGGCAAATCAAAACCAGATTATGCAAAGTGTGTTGATGTTGCAACTGTAGCATCATTACGTGAGCTTTGGAAGTCTGCAACGATAACAATTGCTGCACCAATAATACTTGGTGTAATATTGGGTCCTCCAGCTGTTGCAGGGCTTTTGATGGGAGCTGTTGTTACAGGAATTTTCTTGGCGTACCATCTAGCAAACACTGGAGGAGCGTGGGATAACGCCAAAAAATACATGGAAATTCAAGGGCAAAAAGGTACTGAGGAACATAAAATTGCAATTGTTGGAGATGTGATAGGAGATCCATACAAAGATACGGCAGGCCCTGCACTAAATACAGTCATCAAACTGTTAAACACAGTATCAATTGTGTTTGTATCAGCATTTATTACAATTCTTGTTTTGTAGATTAGCCTGAGTTTTTCTCGTCAACTACTATTGTCATATCAAGTTCGTCTATTTGTGCCTCGATTGTTTTCTTAATGGTGTCATTGTGCTCTGGGCAGAACTTGAAAAATCCATCAACTGTCTCAAAACAACCGCAGATCCACTGTGTCTTAATATCACCTTCTATGGTTAGCTTGTTGTATGGGATTTTCGTCATCTTATTTACAACGCTATGTATGTGGTCATTCTAAAAAGACTTTTCACCTGCAGATATTATGAAAATTAAAAAATGGTTTATGGACAGCCTTCCATCTTTTGGATGAAGTATCCATTTTTGCTGATTTGTTCTGCTATAGGTTCTGGTGCACCTTGTGTGTGGCAAAACTGGCACTCTTCTGTAGTAACCTGTGCGTTGCCTTCACCGATTGACTCTAACCATTCTTTTGCATATGTAATTGCTTTTTGATGGTCTTTGACATCAGTGATTACATCAAAGTGCATAGTGTGGCCATCTTGAGCCTCAACATATGTATCGTATACGTGAATGTCCATGTGTTCTCATTTCAGGGAAGGGATATTTATTTCAAATCACTATCTTGGCTGTGATACACAAGATCATACTTGACTTTCCAAAAATAAAGACCATACATTTAGAATTAGATGATGAAAAAGCCCCAAAGACAATCAAAGCTTTTCTTGATTGCTTGCCACTTACTGTTGGAATAAACGTGTGGGGAGAGGAGCTATACACTGATGAAACGCCAGTAATTGTTGGTGCAGAAAATGCAAAATCTTTGGTAGATTTGATGGATGTGGCTTATTGGCCTACAGGTAAAGCGATCTGCCTCTTTTTTGGACCAACACCCATAGGAAAAAAAGGCGAGATCAGGCCTTATTCCCCTGTAAATGTAATCGGAAAGATAAAAGATGGAGACAAGAAATTTCTAAAAAACATGCGTGACAGAATGATGGTAACTTTCAGGGTTTCTAAGTAATCATTTAGACAATACTTTTACGCTAGAAGTACGTAAAGGATTTGAATGTGGGATCTCAGAACTCACCTAAAATGCAAGGAATGTAACATTTCCTTTACCGACAAGGAACACTTTGAAAGGCATAAGAAGAACGTACACAAATAGCTACAGAACAGCCAAATCTACAGGAATTATTTTGGAATCAAAAATGTATGCCTTAAACTCTTGGCTTTTATTTGAAAAGATTATCCAAGGAACTGGATTTATCTCCATATATTTTTGGTCAGTTAAAGATGGGTAGGCGCTAGAGTCTGGATGAGAGTGAAAAATTCCAACCACATCAAGGTTTCTTTTTTCTGCTTCCTCGTATACTTGAATGAGTTCTTTATTTGATATAGTAAAGTTTACTGGTGACTCTTGTGTATTTTTTGTAAGAAAGATATCCTTAACTGTAAAATGGCCATTTTCTATCTTTCCAAACAATACTGCACAGGATTCGTTAGGAATATTATTTCTTGCATGTGTGGCAAGAGTATCTATCTGCTCTTGTGAAAAAACTATTTGCAATCTTACTCTACTATGATTTTTCCTGTCATAAATGGGTGTACCGTACACAGGTACTCATATTCTCCTGCTGCAAGGTTTTCCGTATTAAGACTCCATTTAGCTCCAGCAGATATCAAGTCTGAATCAAATGTGTCGCCAAAGTCAACTGAGCTTGTTACTGTATGTATTACATTGTCATTGTTTGTCCATTCAATCACATCACCTTTTGATGCAGTAACAATATCTGGATTATAATCAGGATTGTCAGGAGTTGCGGCTCCAGCCAGTATCTCTACTGGCATTATATTTGCAGTAGGAGATATCGGCTCTGCTGATTCTGAGGGCTTTTCTTCCTCTTCTTCCATCACAGGCGGTACTAAGGAGAATTGTGCACCAGGTCCTACAAATCCCAGAGTAACAAATGTTGCAAGTCCAACACCAGCGGCCAAGATGAATATCACAGATATTGGTTTAGCATATTGTGGGATTTTCATTGTAACATACGCAACAATAATTGTTGGAATTATTATGATAAGCAATACTCCTGAAAATGTTGTTAGGGTGGTAACTGAGGTTAGTGTAAATGCAAACGCCCCAAAAGAACCCGCAATACCAAAAATTACCAAAGTTGTCGCTTTTGCCTTGTTGCTAGTTGAAACTCCGCCACTTAGGATACCACAGGCCAAAAAGATCAAGCCAAACATCATCGTAAGACCCGTAAGAGCATGCATTCCATCAATGAATGTCTTGGCAATGCCAGCGTACGAGATGACCACGCCTGCAAGTCCTATGGCAGTAAGGCCCATGCCAGGCATCATCAAGTCCCAGTCACTCATTTGTGCTAGATTCAAGAAGTGAGCTAAATAATCCTTTTGACCTCAGATCACATGGTTCGAAGAAATTAAATCCCTAACAAAACTGCTAACAAAGAGTTGAGATTAAAAGAAGTACTTGAAATATCAAAACCGCGTATTGTAATTCTACTTGTAATTACGGCTGTAACATCGATGTATGCAGCAAGTGCGCTTCCAGGCATTTGTGACTGTGAGTACAAGCTGATCGGTCCTGAGCTAAATAATTGGGGCCTTTTACACATCATCATAGCTGGAGCACTTGCTTCTGCAGGTTCTAGTGCACTTAATCACTATTACGATAGAGATGTTGATCGTTTGATGAAACGAACTAGCACAAGACCTATTCCATCTGGTAGAATGTCTGCAAGAAGTGTTCTGTTGTATGGATTAGTAGTTAGTGCAGCTTCAGTGATTTATGCAGCAATTACTCTAAATCTGGTTTCTACTTTTTTTATTGCACTTGGTATATTCTTCTATGTTATTGTGTATACAGCATGGCTTAAGCGAAGTAATTCCTCAAACATCGTAATTGGTGGATTTGCTGGAAGTGCTGCTTCCATGGCAGGTTGGTCTGCTGCCACTGGATCAATAGACTTGCTTGGGGTACTTGTAGGAGTTTTGGTTTTTCTGTGGACCCCATCTCACTTTTGGTGTCTGGCAATGAAGATTAGAAATGATTATGAAGAAGCAAAGATTCCAATGCTTCCGGTTTTAGTTGGAATGCAAAAGACGTCAAACTATATTTTTATCAATACTGCAATCCTGCTGCCTTACTCTCTTGCACTGTACGCATTTGGATTGGGCCTTGTGTATCTAGCAATAGCTGCTGTCTCTGGAGTATTACTTTTGTCATATCATTACAAACTTACAAAAAATCCGACACCAGAGTTTGCTTGGAAAGCATACAAAGTAACGGCTCCGTATCTTACTGTAATATTTGTAGGAATTGCCTTAGACGCTGCATTTCATTTCAGAATTTAGTTAGGTTCTTCTTGGTCTTGCTCGATACCTGGAAAGCCAGCCTCGTAATCACGTTCTAATTTCTCTTTGTTTTGTTCTTCTATCTCGTCTTTTTCATTTTCTTTTTCTACTATCTCTATCCTACGTTGTTCCTTTGTAAGCCAGCTTACTTTGATGAGACCGTATATTTCCAAGTCTAGCAGAGTCTTGTTGAACTGGTCTTCGGGAAGAACTATGCCTTCCTTGATCAGAAGCTTTGATAGCTCTGAGTCTGTTAGAGAACCAGAGTCTTTTACCTTTTCATATACTAGATTTTTCAATGGTAGTGTCATTTCTTAACCGTAAAATGTCTTGTCAATTGGTTTTGGTATGGCATATGATATATTCTCTTTTATTGTTCCATACCATTCGTCCACACTCTTTGTTATGGAGGGTTTGACGTGCTTTAGTGCAGCTGCAAAGTCTGTACTTCCTATTTTAGCAGCATCATTTTGCATAGCATGTACTGCAGCTTCTCTGCAGATGGCTACAAGGTCTGCACCGCTGTAACTCTTTGTAGCAACTGCAATCTCCTTTAGGTCTACATCACTAGAAAGTGGCATTGTACGACTTAGAATCTTGATTATCTCAAGTCTTCCTTTTTCATCTGGTGGTTGTACATACAGGATTAGATCTAATCTGCCAGGTCGTAGAAGTGAAGTATCCAGCAGATCGGGTCTATTTGATATTCCTACTACAACGACTCTAGAAGCCCCACCATCTTCCATCTCAGTTAAGAGCTGACTCAAAAGTCTCTCACCTACTCCACCATCCTCACCGGATTTTGCTCTAGCTAGTGAATCAAGCTCATCAAATATGACAATACATGGAGAAGATGTCTTGGCTTTTCTAAAAATCTCTCTTATTGCCTTTTCTGATTCTCCAACCCACTTTGACAAGATTTCAGGACCTCGTACAAAAATCATATTTGCCCCACTTTCTGTTGCAAGTGCCCTTGCAAGTAGCGTCTTCCCACATCCTGGTGGACCATAAAGTAACGCACCTTTTGGAGGTTTGATTCCCATCTTTTGGAATTTGGCGGGTTCCTTTATTGCAATAATCAGGTTGTCGCGCAGTGTCCTTTTTGAGTCATCCAATCCACCAACATCTTTCCACCAAACCTTTGGGCTTTCCACATAGAATTCCCTCATGGCAGTAGGGACAATTTCATGCATTGCATCGTAAAAGTCTTGTAGACGTATCCTCATTGATTGCAAAACGTCAGATGAGATCTTTTCTGTTTCCATATCAATTTCTGGCAAGTAGTTTCTAAGAGATTTCATGGCTGCCTCTCTGCAAAGTGATTTAATGTCAGCTCCAGTATAACCATGGAGTTCCGCTGCTAGTGTTTTCAAATCCACATCTTCAGCAAGAGGCATTCCTCTTGTATGGATGTGGAGTATCTCCAGTCTTTCATCTACGTTTGGCACAGAAATTTCAATCTCTCTATCAAATCGTCCTGGTCTTCTCAAAGCTGGGTCTACACTTTCTGGTCTGTTTGTTGCACCCATAACAATGACGTTTCCTCGTTCAGTAAGGCCATCCATCAAAGCTAATAGCTGTGCTACTACACGTTTTTCTACATCACCATATGCTTCTTCTCTTTTGGGAGCAATTGCATCAATTTCATCTATGAATATTACACTTGGCGAGTTTTCTTTTGCTTCTTTGAATATGTCACGAAGTCTTGCTTCAGTTTCTCCATAATACTTGTTCATTATCTCCGGTCCATTTATAGAATAAAAGTTGGCTTCTGATTCACTTGCAAGTACTTTTGCAATCAAAGTCTTTCCACATCCTGGTGGTCCATATAACAAAATTCCACTGTGTGGTTCGATTCCTAATCGATTAAAGACCTCTGGATGTCGAAGCGGTAGCTCTACAATTTCTCTCATTCTCTTTGTCTGTCCTTTTAGTCCACCAATTTCTTCATATGTTACACGAATCTTTTTGTCAACTGATGTTTCAGTTAGAATCGTAAGAGTTGTTCCTCGTTCTATCTTAACTACGCTTTTTGGTGATATTTTATGAACCTTAAAGTCCATTGAGTTTCCAAGAATCATTACAGAGATTTCATCGCCTTCAGAAAGTGGCAATCCCTTAAGTCTGTTCTTTACAAAATCAGTAAACTCCTTGTCCACAGTGACATTGCTGTTCACAGGCATCAACACTACACTCTTTGCAGGCTTGGCCACAATCTTTTTTACATTAACAAGATCGTTTATTGCAACACCGACGTTCTTTCTTGTCTGACCATCAATTCGTATCATATCAGGAGCCTTGTCATCATCATCAGTAGGCCATACTATTGCACAGCTAGATTGCTTTCCAACAATTTCCACCATATCCCCTGGCTCTACCCGCAGGTATTCCATGGCTTCTGGCTCTATTCTTGCGCGCCTTTTTCCCACATCTCGGTGCTTTGCTTCACCGACACACATTTGCAGCGGTTCATCTTTGCGTACCAAAAAATCACCTACTTTACATCAACAGAGGCTCTGCTCATTCCCAAGACTTCAAACTCTCCTACACCATCTATAGATCTAACCGCGTTTTCAAGCGAATCCATCTGTCCTTCCTTATCATCTAGGGAAAACTCACCGTTAATAAAGTAAAGACCAAAAGCAAGTGGCTCTTTTGTATATTTTAAAAGCTTGATTTCATCCTTTAGTACAACCCCGATCTTTTTTGCAATATCATCCAGATCTACTTCTGTTCCTGTTGGAAGAATTTTTGCTTTAAGTAAAAGGCGTGCCATTTTCTATGGTCCATCAAAGTTGCAGGATTTGCAGTGATAAGGTCTTGCTGCCTCTCTGCAGCTCTCGCATCTCCATAACAGTACAGAACCACAGCTTGGGCAGTTGAATTTCACGCATTTATCATTAGGCATTATAGTTCTGTGGCATGAGCTACACACCGGTAATGCAATAGATGACGACATGGTCAGAGCTGATTAAAAACCGAATTTATACCTTGCTTATCAATTGCATATTTTCTATGTTAACAATCTTCTAAACTCGCTTCCCAGAATTGCCTGTACTGCCTTAACAGATCCCTTTACCCCAAGAAGCTTGGCAATAGATACTGTATGAAAATCAAAGGTGCCCTCTTTTGCGATCTCTTCTAGAATTTGCGGTGTGACTGATTCAAACAATTTGTCGATCGCCTTATTGTCAAATCTTTCCAGAAGCTTGCGTGCAAGAAGCATGTTTTTAAATTCCTGCCCAAATTTTTCATGCCACGCTTTCTGATATTCCAAAAGATCAGCGGATTTTCCTGATTCTAGGAATTTGCAAATTGCTTTGCCTGCAAATATGCCACCAAGACCGCATGAGTATATTCCACCTGCTGTAGTTGGTTTTGACTGGCCCGCAGCATCACCTATTGTTATTATATTTTTTGAAACAAAGTTTTCGATCGGCCCTTTTATCCATATTGGAGCAAAGACCTTTCTTACAATGGAATGTTTCCCTTTTTGTGTAAGAAAGTTTTCAAGTGTCGCTGCGGCATTGATGCCTTTACCGGCTACCCCAACTTTTGCTATATCTCTGCCTGTTGGAATAATCCAAGCAAAGAAGCCCGGATATTTTTCCTGATCAAAATAAACCTCGATTCTTTCTTTTTCAATCCAGTCTGCATAAACTTCGTACTGCGCAGATTGCAATATTCCTTCTCTATCTTTCTGAACAAGTGATGATACACCGCGTGCATCCACAACAATTTTGCATTTCAGTGTTCCTTCTGATGTTTTAACTTCGTCTTCTTTGACTTCTTTTAGTGATGATTTGACATGAATTTCTGCACCATTATTTTGTGCTTGGTGTGCAATCTGTTTGTCAAAATCTCTCCTGTCCAAAACCACAACCCTTTGCACTCTTGCGTCAAGCAAAAAACTCCTACCTGTAGGCGAGATTATCATTGCAGATTCTATCTTATTGTCAAGCGTCCCCCTTGTAGGCATGACACCAAGTTCGTCAATTCCAGAAATGCTTACAAGGCCTCCACAGTGCTCAGGGGTGCCAATCTCTGGATCTTCTTCTATAACCAAAACACTGTGGCCATGGCTTGCAATTTCCCTTGCACATAGAAGGCCAGAAACACTTCCGCCTGCAATTACAACATCATAGTCCATGGTTTTTCATTTTCATGCAATTATTTATTTCAATTCAAAAGTTTAACATACTCTGATTTCTTTCTAAAATAAACATGGGTACTATTAAGCAGATAGTTGTGGTAAGAAAGGATCTTGACATGGGTACAGGGAAAATTGCCGCTCAGGTAGGACATGCGTGTGTTTTGGGTGCAGAGCATGTACGAAAGTCACATTCCGATTGGTATAACGAGTGGGAAAGATCCGGTCAGGAAAAAGTGATTGTAAAAGTAGCAAGTCTTGAACAATTAGAAGAGGTAAAAAGACATGCTATATCTCTGGATCTGCCATGGAGTGAAGTAACAGATGCAGGTCACACACAAATTGCTCCAGGAACAGTTACTTGTATTTCGATAGGACCTGCTCCTGAAGTAATAGTTGACAAAGTTACAAAAGACTTGAAGCTTTTGTAGAATAAGATATAACAAGGAAAACTCGTTCTGCCTTTTGTAATGAAAAAGGCAAAAACACTTCTAGTTGCCGCGTTTTTTGGAGTAATACTGCTAACTTCCACCATAACAATTGCTATGATAGGTAGCGCTCCAAGCGAGACAAATGACACGACTACAACCACAGGAACGCCAGCAGATAACTATCCTGATGACCAGCGGGCAGCATATTGTGGAACGGGAGCTGCAAAATCTAACAGATACATAGCAGAATTCAAGGTTCCAACTGTCTGCGCACAACCATTATCTATAACAACGGATTCCTCAGGGATGGTTTGGTTCACACAAACAAACACAGGAAAACTTGCAAAGTTTGATCCCTTCACAAGGTTTTTCACAGAGTATGAAAACACGAGCTGGCCAAAAGGTGACCAGTCCATGATGTGGGGAATCAATCACGCCACAGATGGAAATATCTGGTTTACTGATGAGTCTCATGATATAGTATGGAAATTTTCTATTTCAGAGAAAAACTATACCAGTTTCAAATATCCTGCTTCTGCTGGAGACACCTTTCCACAGAAGCTTGTTATTGATGGTCAAAAAATTCTGGTAAATGATTTTACAGGAAATAAAATAACATTTTTTGATTCGTCACAGTCTGGAGAAGAGATAAAATATTCCATAGTCAACTCTCCCACAACCGATACTGTCACAGGAGCATTAACTGTTGATTCTAATGGAAAGGTTTGGTATACTGTTTGGAAGTTTCAGGAAGGAGGCAATCTTGTACGCTATGATCCACAAACCAGCAACGGGACTGGCTTCAAGCTTCCACTTGGAATGCTAGCTCCAAATGGAATATCAACCAGTCCAGAAAATAAGATTTGGATTACTGACGCTGCAAGTAGCTTCTTTTTTAGCTTTGATCCACAATCACAACAGTACACAAAATTCATCACCTCCGTTCCGCGAGAACCTACTTACGGAAATTCTTCTGGATTAATCAAGACCCCAATCTCCAGACCCTATTGGAATAGCTTTGATGAAAAAGGTAGACTATGGTTTAACGAACAAACTTCAAACAGCATAGCAGTTTTTGATCCTACAAAAGAATCACTTGTGGAATATTTGATTCCATCACAAAATCCCAACTGGGCAGACTGTGGAAATCTTGAAAGTTGTGGAATTGCTCAAGTACTTGATTTTACAATTAGTGATGACAAAATTTGGTTTACGGAATGGGTCGAAAATAACATTGGGGTCCTTGATTCAAGTATACCACTACCAATAGAGGTAAATCTTGAACCAAATGAGATTGTTTTGAATAAAGGCGAAATGAGTACCTTCTCATTTACCATAACTCCAAAAGAACAACTTGATGGAATGGTTACTTTGACCACTGCAAATACTGCTGCACCAAATGACATCACTGTAGGTGGTGCTGACAAAAAAATAACCGTTAAAAATCAGCCTGAAATTGTTTCTCTTTCTCTATCCGCAGATGAATTTGCTCTCTCTGGAACATATAAGCTACTGGTAGGAGCACAATACAAAGAAGTTACAGTCTCACAGTTTATCACAATCACAATAAAGTAAGAAGTGGTCCCAAAAATAGATTCTGACACTGGTATTTTTGTATACAGTACCAAGTTTGAAGGAGCAGGCGGTAGAATCAAGTCAACGCCTAATGACTTTTTTGTTTCTGAAGTTCTAGATCAAAAAACATTATCAAAAATTTCTCAAACTAATGGTTATGCAGTTTACAAGTTAAAAAAACATGGAATTGACACAAATCACGCTCTTGATGAGATTTTCAGAGTGCATGGGCTGAGGCTCAAAGCGCTTGGTCTAAAGGATGCAAATGCAACAACAGAACAGTTTGTCTGTTCCATGAATACCTACAAATCCCCAGAGAGATTTTCTACCAATAGATATAGTCTTGAAAGAGTGGGTTTTGTTGCAAAACCGCTTACAAAAAAAGACATGATAGCAAATCATTTTGAAATCAAGATAGAAGATACTTTATTTTCAAAAATTGAAAATTTTAATGAATATAACAAGGTTTTGAACTTTTATGGCTATCAAAGATTTGGAAGTAAAAGACCAGTATCACACTTGATAGGAAAAGCAATCATACAAAATGATTTTGAAAGAGGTGTGAGCCTTCTTCTTTCCTTTAATACAGAATATGACCTGCTTGAAAATACGAAGATTAGAAAAATGCTTGAAGACAAATCAAACTATCCTAAAGTAATGAATGAAATTCCACCACAAATGGACCTTGAAAGAGTTGTGCTCAAAGAGATGGTACAGCATGATGATCCTCTTAGGGCAATGCGAGCAATACCACTCTCGATAAGGAGGTTTTTTGTTCAAGCTTTCCAGTCATATATCTTCAATTGTTCTCTAAGTTTGGCTTTTGAAGAAGGTGAAGAACTGTTTTTGCCAAAACAAGACGATGTTTGTTATGATAAAAAAAATATACTTGGTAAATTCGAAAATGATCCTGAACAAAGACTTGCAATACCGCTTGTTGGCTATTCGTATTATAAAAAAAGCAGATTTGATCACCAAATTTCTAAAATCCTTGAAAGAGAACAAGTCCATGCCAAAGATTTTTTTGTAAGGTCAATGCAAGAGGTAAGTGGCGAAGGTGGATTTAGACAAGCTGTAATAAAATGTGAGACTTTTTCCGTAGTTGAACCTATGGTTAGCTTTACACTGTCCAGAGGTTCATATGCCACAGTACTTTTGCGCGAAATAATAAAACCACAGGATCCCAT
>CAYZOW010000010.1:17264-37293 GCA_964480245.1 uncultured Nitrosopumilaceae archaeon
GAGGTTCATATGCCACAGTACTTTTGCGCGAAATAATAAAACCACAGGATCCCATAAAGGCAGGATTCTAAGATTTTTGAATAGAATGTGTATTTATGGGATTTACAATAGAGATAATGTAATAAGATTTAAGATCGTATTCATATAATACAATATGGAAAAGGCATACATTCTGATTGGGTGTGAACTTGGTTCTGAAACTGAGCTTGTGACCAAACTTTTAGAAATGGATAAGGTTAAAGATGCAACAGTGACATATGGAGATTACGATATTGTGGTAAAAGCAGAAACAGATACAGAAGCCCAGATGGATAATCTTATAATGAAAAAGATTCGCAAATTAGAAAAGATAAGAACTACCATTACTCTGGGTGTCGTAAGTTAGATTTTTTTGAAATCACTATTCCTACTGCTAAAATCATGATTCCTACAATTACAATCCAGTGACCATAGGTTATCCATTCAGGGTTAGAATACATAAAGGACGATTCTGGGCCAACCACAGCTTGCCCCTGAAGAGAAAACACTATTCCTGAAATAAGAATGGCTATTCCAACTCCTATTAGCGGTTTTCCAACCCTCATGTGTTATTCAACGAGAGGGAGTCATAAAAGGTAAAGAGAATTGATAAATTAAGCAAAATCATTTTCGGTCTTTTCTTTAATGCTTTTTTCAAAACCAAATCAGGTTGGACGAGTGGGGAACAGACCTATACGAACTTAGGCACAGCAGGAGCTGGTTTGACATTAGCATATTTGCAGGAGCCGCAGCTCTTGCCATAATCATGATTTTGATATTTGGTCCAGACATTGCAAAAATTACTGAGGAATCCCCAATCATAATAAACATAATGTTTGGCCCTTCCTTTGCAATAGGTCTTCTTTATGGTATTAAAATAACTGACCGCGTAATGAGGCCATCCGAAACAAGAAGCCCAATTAAGCGAGCTGTGGTGAAGATGTTTTTGTTCTTATTTTTAATGGGAGCTATTTTTTCTTCTGTTATATTTGCTCTGCATGGTGGAGTCCAATCTACTCAAAAATCTATCCTAGAAGATGGTTTAATTCCATGGGCAAGCGAGTTCATAGAAGCAAATGGGGGCCTGACATTCCTAATTGTTTCCAGCATCACAATAATGGGAGCTGCCACAAAAAGAATCGTTGGGATGGAAGGATTACTAAGCAAGGTTTTCACCTTTGTTGGCACATTTGTCTTCTTTTCTATGATAGCATTGAGCTTTTCACATAGTGATCCTAGTGACTCACAAGTGTATCTCTATGCATTTTATCAGGCAGGAATAGCAGGTGGAATGTTTTACCAGATGAACAAGCTCACATCCCGTGCTAATATGTGGGAAGACTTTGCAAATGGTTATTAGAATTTTCTAAATTTTCTTGAAAGTGTTATGATAGTGAATGCTGTACCCATAACAATTAAGGCAGTACTTGAAAATTCTGGAAGATAAGTAGTACCAATTATTTCGAGAGTGTTTGTTCCACTTCCTTCGAATTCCAATACAATAAATGATACCTTATCATTTTTTCTAATCTCGGGGAAAATTTCATGACCATTTACAAAAACTGTCAGGTTTCCATTTATCAAATTTACTGGGATCTGTATTTCTGCGAAGTTGTTCTCAAGTTCGCTGTTGATGTTAAACGTTAGTTTTTTGTCATCTCTGTTGAATTGTACATCTTGTATGTTAAAATTTGATACTGTTTCTACCTCAAAATCATATCCACTTGTTTCAATTATAAAATCTTTTTTCAGTCCTGTTTTTTCTGAAATAGCCCCATATGCTGGTGGTAAAAACACGACAGATACTATTACGATTGCTAAAAGTTGAATTGTGTTCAATTTCTATTGCTTAAGGCCAACAATTTTGCCACGCATTTCTCTGTCTTTAAAGATTCTTGGATGCGATGGATCAGCTAAAATCACTTCATACCAAAGATACATGCCGTCCTTGTAAAGGTAGTATGAGCCAAGAAGTTTCATGTTTGGAAATCTCTCAAGCACTCTGCGTTCTGCTACTTGCTGCATACTTACATCTGGCTTTATTCTTGTGACACCAAGGTGCTTTGGTCGCCTTCCTGCAACAGGCCTTTTTTTGCGCATGTTGCCTCTTCCAACTCGCATTCTTACAACAACTATTCCTTGTTTTGCCTTGTATCCTAGTCTTCTTGCTTTTTGGATTCTACTTGGCTTTGCTATTCGTGTGAGGGCATTTTGTTTTCTCCATTCTATTGCTTTTTCTCTTAGCTCTGGTGAGTTTTCTTGCCACATCTTAAGCCAAATTTGATCCTGATGGCTAATCATATTCGGCACTACCAAATTCCCCTTAATATTCTGTTAGAAAATCAATTTCAACGAACTTAATTTATGAAAGTTCTTTGGCTTTCCTTGATCCTTTAACAGCCGCAATCACAATGGCTAGAACCACAAAGATGGCTCCAGCAACTGTAAATTCGGTCATCTGTCTTTTGCTTATCTCGATTGGAGACCAATTTGATAGAGTAAAGTCAAAGATGTTTTGCGATGGGGCTGTTTCTTTTTCAGTAGTTACTGGTGGTTTTTCTTCCATCTCTGTTTGTGGTGTAATTTCTTCTTCAGAAGGTTGTTCTTCTAATGGACTTAATGGTTCTTCCTGAGGAGTTTCTTCTGTTGGTATTTCTTCTTCAGCTTCATCTTCTGCTGGCACGTCCTCAAAGGTCTTACCTACAAGATGGGTTCCAAATACCTCAAGTTCTGAGGTTCCAGGCGATAGCTGGATGAAAAGAGTTCTAGTGGTGTCTGTTGCTTTTTTCTCTGAGAATGTAACAAGATCCTCATCTGCAATTACAAAGAAAGTAGCATCTTCACCATCTTCTGTAGCATCAAGCAATTCTCTTGGAATTGTTAATTCCAATGTAGCGATAGGGCTGGTTACATCTACTTCAAAGATGAGCTCAACCTCGTCTGGATTGGGTACTACTTCAAAGACTGTTACGTCTTTTGCATTGTAAGTAATTTCGTATAATTTTCCAAAGTCAACAGATATAGTTTGAGCTTCGGCAAACACAGGAAATGGAGAAAAACTAAGCAGAATCAGTATAGGTAGGAATGGTTTTGGGCGTATCAATTCTATATTACGCCTCTGAGAATCATTATTATCTTTTCTGCTATAACATTTGCAGCTAAAGTCTGAGCTTCTTTTGTCTGAGCACCTATGTGTGGTGTACAAATTACGTTTGGAAGCGTTGCAAGCTTGTTTCCTGTAACAGGTTCTTTTTCAAAAACATCTAAAGCGGCACCAGCAATCTTTCCTTCTTTTAGTGCAATGTATAGTGCTTCTTCGTCAATAATTTCTCCTCTCGAGGTGTTGATAAGATATACAGTTTTTTTCATTTTTGCAAGCCGCTGCGTGTTTATGAGGTGGCGTGTATCATTTGTTAATGGTACATGAAACGATATGTAATCTGCGCTTGAAAGAAGCGTTTCCAAATCTGTCTTTATTAGACCTACTTCATGTGCAAAGTCGTCTGGTATAGGAATTACGTCATATCCTATAATGTTCATGTTAAGTGCTCTCGCATGTTTAGCCAATTTTTTTCCTATATTTCCCAAACCAACAATTCCAAGGTACTTGCCTGATAGTTCAGTTCCCATCAGTTCTTTTTTTAACCAGTTACCATTTCTTATTTCTCGATCTGCTCTTGGAATTTCTCGGGCAAGCGAAAGCATCAATCCCAAAACAAGCTCTGCTACCGCATTCATTACACCTTCGACAGAGTTTATGACTCTGATTCCTTTTGTTTTTGCAGTATCAACATCAATGTTGTCAAGACCGACACCTACCCGTGCAATTATCTTGCACTTGTTTGCTTTGTCTATGAGATCTTTTGTTAATTTAGTCCTGCTTCTTACTATGATAATTTCAAAATTTCCAATCTTTTCTTTTATTTGATCTGGAGTTATTTCAGGTTCATATGTAATCTTTAGACCATTTTTTTGTAGAATATCATTTAGAATAGGTGCTATCTGATCACAGATCAAAACTGACTGGTTAAAACTCATGAAGATGAACTCCTATGTACAGAATATAATCATTGTGTGTACTAAAAAACAAAAAAGGGATATTAGGGATTTAGATTCCTAATTCAGCTTTTATTTCGTCAGCACGTGCATCTGTGTATAGACCATGCAAGTTCATCTTTGGATGAGACATGCTATTCATGCCAGATGGTGGAATTACGTCGCTTGGATTACCTAGCACCTCAGCTAATGAATCCACACCGCCAACATCAAGGCCAAATGGATTTCCTGCAACAATCACTGTAGCAGCTCCACTAAAGATTGCGGCGTAGTCATGGTTTACTATGACGTAAACTCCTGGTTCATCAAAGACTACATCCATTATGGCTCCTTGTGATCCGCCAATCAGCCACGTCTCAGTTCCTTGTGCTTGTACCCTATTTGCCTGAGTAACTCTGTCAATTATCTCTCCCACAATGTGGAAGTAAACTGGTTCGTTACCCTGGTTTTCAACAAACCATCTTGTATGAACACCAGTAGGTACAAAAAGAAGCTGTGACTGATATTGGTTCAGATCTGCGGAATTCCATGGTTGTGCTACAAAGATGTTTTTGCCTTTGGCGCCCAGTATCAGTTCATTATGGACTTCGTTTGGAACATAACCAAATGATATTCCATTAACGACTGTCAGGGTTTGGTGGTGCTGCATCATTGCAGACATGTCATAGTTACCCTCTTCAGTCAGGTACAGCTGATTGTACTGAACCTGGAATTCAAGAGCATCTGCGGAATGCATCGTTCTGTCTTTCACAACTTGTCCACCTTCAACAGCGGTTTTTTCTACCATTAGTTTCTTGTATCCATCCAGTGGGTCAACTATTGTAATACCGTACATGCCGGATAGAACATGTTGATCCATTGCAGCTACATCGACACCAGAGCAATGGTACTTGAAGGTACCAGGCACTTCTGCAATGTAGCAGTATATCTTGGATGCTCCTGGTAGAACTTTACCAAAGTTTCCTGCAGACATTTGTGATGCATGCATGTCGTTACCGTGTGGAGTTGGTTCACCTTCTGGTATTGAAAGTGTCATCTTGACAATGTCGCCTTGTGTGACTCTAAGTGTTGGTCCTGGGACCTGGCCACTAAAGGTCATTGCCTTGTAGGTCTTGGGGGTTTCGGTTGTGTGACCCAAGATAGGCAAGTCAGCACTTTCGCCTGTCACATTGAATTCTACTACGTTACGGCCATCAGGCAAATCTGCGCAGTCTAGCTCAGCAAATGCTTGTGGCATTACTAGTTGTAGTCCACCCATGTCATGGATTTTCTGCATCAAGTCTTCGTTTGTAGTTAAAAGAGACAGTGAGCTTCCAGTCATTTGTGACTGAGTATACATGCTTCCGAACAACGTTGCTGCTATAACTGCAACTGCAGCAATAGACAATACACTGTAACGTTTGTTCATCGCCTCCGATCGACTATTCACAGTATATTAACTTATTGTGTAAAATTCGGAATCGTTAAAACGTTTGAAAGTTTTTGGTATTACTGTAACAGTTTTGTAAAAGACAATGAATATTAGGAAAATTAATTCTAGCTTAGCGTGTGAAGTTTAGGATAGACGAAGATTCTTTAGGTGAAGTAAAAATCCCCGCTGATGCCTATTATGGAGCTTTTACAGCTAGAGCAATTCAACAATATCATGTAACTGGCCAGAGAGCTCATCTTTATCTCACAATAGCATTTGTCATGATCAAAAGATCAGCCACAATTGCCAACATGAAAACCGGAGTGCTTGATAAAAAGCGTGGAACTGTAATTATAAAAGCATGTGATGAAATTTTGTCAGGAAAGTTTCTTGACCAGTTTGTTGTCGAAGCTATAAACTCTGGAGCTGGAACCGCATTTAATATGAACGTAAACGAAGTCATCGCGAATGTCGCCCTTGAAATTTTGGGACAAAAAAAGGGAAAATACAAAGTAATTCATCCAAATGATCATGTTAACATGTCGCAGTCAAGTAACGATACCTTTCCAACCGCAATGCATGTTTCTATTTTGTTTAACCTAAAGCAAGTCATACCAGCTCTTGATGATTTAATAAAATCATTACACAAAAAAGCAAAAGAGTTTTCTGGTTTTCAGAAAATAGGGAGGACTCATCTCATGGATGCTCTTCCTGTAAGCCTTGGAGGAGAATTTGCTGCATATTCTACATCTATTGCAAAGGCACGTGATGCGATAGTTGTTGCAAAAAAAGAACTAGAGTTTATTGCACTTGGCGGTACTGCGGTAGGCACAGGTGCAAATACACCTAAAGGTTACAGAAAAATTGCAATATCAGAACTTGCACGAATTTCAAAACTCCCACTCAAATCCCAGCAAGACATGCAATACTCTTTGCAAAGCAAGTTTGCTATTGCAAATCTATCTTCCGCACTTAGAAACTTAGCAGTTGAGCTTGGAAGAATCTCAAATGATATCAGATTAATGGCTTCTGGTCCTGTTGCCGGTCTCTCTGAGCTTGGCATACCTGCTGTTCATGCAGGTTCTTCAATCATGCCAGGAAAAGTCAATCCCTCACTTGCAGAGTGTATGAATATGGTTTGTTTTAATATAATTGGAAATGATTCTGTCGTTGCACTTTCAGCACAGGCCGGGCAGTTTGAGCTTAACGTGATGCTTCCTGTGATGTTAAAGTGTATTTTAGAATCAACAGATATGCTAAGAAATTTTGTTCCAATATTTTCTCGTAATTTGATTGATGGTTTATCTGCCAACAAACAAAAGCTTCGTCAATACATAGAAAATAGTCCTGTAATAGTTACACTACTGTCACCAAAGCTTGGCTATCAAACATCTGCCGAGTTATACAAGGAATCTTTGAAAACTGGCAAGACTATTAGACAACTTGTAATCTCAAAAGGATTGATGAGTGAAAAACAAGTAAAGGCGTTGTTGGGATAAGATGGCAAAGATCTGGGTTGAGGCATATGGATGCTCTGCAAGCTTTGCAGACTCGGAAATGATTTCTGGCCTGATTTTAAATGGAGGTCACACTCTTGCCAAAAACATATCAGATTCTGACTTGAATCTTATTGTCACTTGTTCTGTCAAAGACGCTACTGCAAACAAGATGGTAAACAGAATAAAAAAATTAAAGTCAAAGCCATTAATTATTGCAGGCTGTCTACCAAAAGCTGAAAAATCTACTGTTGAAAAATTTGGTCCTCATGCAAGTCTACTTGGACCAAATTCCATTGGAAAAACTCTTGACGTCATAAATTCCACATTGAGCGGAAAAAAGAGAATTGAGCTTGAAGATTCTGACATGGTTAAAGTTGGTCTACCAAAAGTTAGACTAAATCCTGTGGTTGGAATAGTAGAGATTGCTAGTGGATGCATGAGTGAATGCACCTTTTGTCAGACAAAGCTCTCTAAAGGTGACGTGCGTAGCTACAGAATTGGCGACATAGTAAGACAGGTAAAGTATGACGTAGATAATGGCTGCAAGGAAGTCTGGCTTTCATCTACAGATAATGGCTGTTACGGCTTTGACATAGGCACAGATCTGTCACGACTGATAAGCGCAGTAGGTGAGATTGAGCGTGACTTTATGATTAGGGTTGGCATGATGAACCCTATGTACATGCCAAGAATTCGTGATGGTCTCTTGAGATCATTTGAAAATACCAGAGTCTTCAAATTCCTTCACATTCCAGTCCAAAGTGGTAGCAATAGAGTCCTAAAGGAGATGAAACGTGGTTATACCTCTCAAGTATTCAGAGATGCAAATGACAAGTTCAGAAAAAAGTTTGGAAGATTTACAATTTCCACCGATATTATAGTAGGATTTCCCTCCGAAAGCAATGAGAACTTTGAAGAGACGGTCGACCTCATAAAGGAAACAAGGCCTGATGTGATAAACCTCTCAAGATATAGCGCAAGGCCAGGCACAAAAGCTGCCAAAATGACTCAACTTGATGTGTCTGAGGTAAAAAGACGAAGTAAGGTTGTGTATGAGTTAGCAAAAAATATCGTAAATGAGAGAAATGTAGAATGGGTGGGATGGAGAGGAGAGGTTTTGTTTGATGAGAGCTCAGATGGTATCATAAAGGGTAGAAACTTTGCCTACAAACCAGTAGTTGTTGATGAGGATGTAAAATTAGGACAAAAAATCAAAGTCGAAATTATAAAGGCCACACCATATGGTCTTTATGGTAAAACTTTAAGCTAAAAGTTTTTAGATCCAAGCTAGGATCAAAACTAATCAACAAAGTTTTTTAACTTATATGGGAAGCAAAAGGGAGTCATGGAATTTGAGATGAAAGAACCAGTTCTTATCGTTGGAGTGGGCGGTGCTGCATGCAAACTTGCAATAAAAGCCAAATCTAGTCTAAATTCCGAATGCCTTTTGATAAGCCATGACCAAAAGGACCTAGACTCTAGCCATTCCAGAATTCTGATAAACACAAACCCAGTTCTCAACCCCTCTTCATATCTCATTAGAGGTGTCTCATATAGTGCTCTTGATAACCTCAAAGAAAACCTTGCTAACTATTCTACCATAATTATAATAGCAAATCTTGCTGGCAAATCCGGTGCTGCCTTGGCTCCAATTGTTTCGCAGGCTGGCAGAGAACTTGGAAAGAATGTACTTTCCTTTGGCATAATGCCATTCAAATTCGAAAAGGACAGGATCTTCTTTTCTGGCGTTTCCCTAAAGAGGCTGAAGGCAAACTCTGACTGTACCATAATAGTAGATAATGACGCACTTCTTGATAGTAATCCAGATCTCACTCCTGATTCCTGTAACAATATAACAAATGCAGCCGTCCTTGAGATCATTTCCTCTCTGAAATCATCATCGCTTCCACGTGAAACAAACATACTTTCCACAAGCAAAGATGTATCAGATGTGCAAATATCACTTAGGGATTCAATAAAGATGCTCTACGAAGACGCACCGCCAAACAGTGTAAAAAGTGCAATACTCTATGTCATGGGAGGAAACAAGGTTTCTGTAGGAGTATTAAATTCCATGGTAAATACTATAAGCGGAATTTTTAATGACGACAGCACTCGCGTCAGTCTTTCTGTTGTAGCTGCTGAAAATTCCAAAGTTATCTTATTAACATCAGTAGATGGAGAAACGCGGTTTGACAGATATGATCCACTTGGTTTCATTCCACAGCAAAACATGTTGGACTGGGATGATCCTGACTGCAGCATAAAATTAGATCTTGACTTAAAACAGCTAGAATAAAAATTACTTTGTCTTCGACTTTTTATTAGATTTAGGTTTTTCTTCTATCTTCTTTTCAGATTTTTCTTCTTTCTTTGGATTCTCTGGTTTTGCTTCTTGTTTTTGTTTTTCTTGTTTTGATTCAGTTTTTGGCTTTTCTGGTTTTACATCTGCTTTTGGTTTTTTTGGCTTAGTTTCTACTTTTTCTTCTTTTGTTTCGGTAGGTTTTTCTTCTACCACGGTCTCACTTTTTTGAGATCGGGTTTTCTTCTCAACAATCTCTTCTTTCTTAGTTTTTGTATCTTCTTCTTGATACTTTGAAATTAAGACATTTCCACCATCATCTTTTGTTAACTTGACTCTTATCTTCCGCGGAGGATGTTTTATTCCTCTAGCCCAAACCAAGTGGCTGACATCCTCTTCTATCTTTATTTTTTCAGATTTCATGTGTCTAGCAGCAAACTCTCTTATCATGTTGATTGCTCTTTTGGCTCTTTGATTGTTTGGAGAAAGCAATACCTTCCCAAGATTTATTGTGTAAACACGTTCAACCTGTTCTTGAGACAATTACCCCACCCCCACATCTGTTCTTCGCCACTGCCTTCTCTTTGGGTTTGTTCTTACTGTTCTTTTTGTTCTAATTATAACCCATGCTGGGACAGATGAGTTCTGTTTTAGTTTTTTCATCAATCGTATCTTCCTTGGAGCAGACTTGTGGGCACCCATGAAAGTTGGAAAATCTTGAGCTCTTTTTAAATGAATCTCAAATCCATGGTGTTTACAGCGCAATAGTAAATATTATGATTTTTCAGACATCTCATTTGACAAAAGATTTGTCATTTGTTTTAGGATCCTTGCTGATGCACCCCAGATTATCTTGTCCCAATATCTGAAAGTATACATCTCTTGGATTGATTTGTGAGATGGATCAATGTCATCTGCTAGTGTCTTGAGAAGTGGAAACAATGGAATACGTAGGATCTCTTCTATTTCAGAATTGGGCTTAAGCGTGGGTATGTCTGATTGCATAGTAACAAATGGTGTAATTGTAAAACCTGAATTCAAAGTGGTAACTGGTTCAAGCTGACCTATGACTTTTTGTCTTGGTATGTCAAGATCAATTTCTTCTCTTGTTTCTCGTAGAGCTGTTGCCAGAAGATCAATATCATCATCTTGTTTCCATGTTCCACCAGGAAAGGAGATCTCTCCTGCATGTAGATTCATTGTTTTTGGCCGTTGTGTCATTATTATAGTGGGCTCTGAACCGTAAATTATAACCAACACTGCAGCAAGCTTTGTGTGGCCAATTTGTTTTGCCTCTGCCAAAATTTTGCTTCCTAATGCTTTTTTTAGCTTTTCAATTTCCAATGAAACATAGTTTGGTTGTATTGTTATTGACTGTTGCCGTTCAAAGGTTATAATCAAGTAATCTAGAAAATCTTCTATGACAATCACATATGAGATAAACCCACCAAAGGTAATCCAGGATACAGTACTATCTCATGAGGAGTTACAAGACTCTGTAAACCGCCTAAAAGAGAGAGCATTTGCTATTTGTAATGTTTGTAATAGTATTCATGTAACAGATTCTGTACTTGGAATACCTAGAATTTCTCCAATTACAATAGGTGCATTGATTAGAAATTCTAATGATGTGATTGAGCTTTCTGCAAGTGTTCGTGTAAGAGACAGAAACCTTACCTCACTTACCCAATCAATTTGTGATGCTATACTACTTGGACTAAATGGGGTTTTGATCCTAAAGGGCGATCCTCCTCCTGCAGGACCAAAGGATTCCAAGCTAGTGCCAAGTGAGGTAGTAAAACAGTTCAATGAACAAGGCTTTGGAAAAAAAATTGATCTCTTTCTTTCTTTACCTAGTAATCCAGATTTTGGCAAGATACACAAAAAGATTGAAGCAGAACCACGAGGATTTGTAACTCAAGTTGTTAATTCACTTGATCAGATAACGAGAGTTGTGGACAAATTAAAACCACAGGGATTTAGAATTATTCCTTGCATAATGCTACCAACAGAAAAAAATACAAAATCAGCAAGAATACTAAACCTTGACTGGTCAAATTACAGTGATGATGCAGTTAGCTTCATAAAAAAAGCTCATGAAATTTCAGGAGATGTGCTCATAAGTTCTCCAAATGATTTTAAAGGGGCGCTTGAGACTCTAAAGAAGTTATAAGTTGATCTCGTCTTATACTGTTGGAATTTATCCACGATCTGAAGAGTTGATAGATGCCACTCGCAAAAACACAAAAAATCTTTCTTCGCTGTATTTAGCGGAAAAAAAAGAGTACATTTCAATCCAGAAAAAGGCAAAGCTTGGTTATGTTTGCGATCCGCTTTTGCATTGGGATGACATATTCAGACCGTTTTCTAAGTTAAAATCAGTCAAACTTGAGGCTTTGAACCGTGTCTATGAGACAAATACATTCTATAGGAAGCTCTCCTTTGATGGTGATTTGTCAGATGCTGGCAATATTATAAGATCAAACCTAGCTGTTTCATTGCTTCCAAAGAACAGAGTCGCATGCATTGCAGACCCGTACACATTTGCTGATGTACATCTTAGTACAAAATACAAGAAAAAAGAAGAATTTACAATTGCAATAGCAAAAATGCTAAGAAAGGAAATAGATACTTTGGTAAAATCTGGTTTTGGACTGATTCAGCTTGTTGCTCCATCTATTGCGTACAATGCCAAAGTGAATTTTGGGTTAGTAAAAGAAGCCCTTAGTATTATTACACGTGGCCTAAAAGCAAAAACTGTTCTTCACCTTTACTTTGGGGATGTCTCAAAAAAAATGGAAAAACTTTTAGATCTTCCAGTTTCAGGCCTTGGTTTTGATATCACATCTACTCCTATATCTTCAATCAAAAAGTACAGCTTTTCTGGAAAATTACTTTCAGTAGGTATGGTAAACTCGTATAATACCAAGCTTGAAGAAAAGGAAGAATGCATTTTGGAGTTAAACAACATAATATCAAAGACAAAGCCAGATGAATCATTTGTAACAACAAACTTTGATCTTCAATACCTTCCCAAAGAGTTCGCAGTTAGAAAGATATTGAGGCTTGGCGAGATTGCAAAGGGAGTAAAAAATGCATAAGTATTTTCCTACTCAAGAAATAGGTAGCCTGAAAAAACCATCATGGCTTTTGAACGTCGTAAAAAATCCAGACATATCAAAGGAAGATAAGGCAAAAGCTAGAAATGATGCTGCCTTGTTAAATATAAAAACGCTCGAGGATCTTGGACTCGACATAATCTATGATGGAGAAGTAAGACGAATTGAGATGTATGAAGAACCTGTTAGATACATCAAGGGATTTGAATTTGTAGGACGTGTAAGATCTTGGGACAACAAATATTACAACAAGGCACGAGTCACAGGCGAAATTGATTACAAGCAAAACTTCCATAGCGATGAATTCAAATTCATAAAAGAAAATGCCAAACACGAGATCAAAGTACCAGTAACCGGTGCTTATACTCTAGCTGATTGGTCATATAACGAACACTACAAGTCAAAAGAAGATCTTGTTCTTGCTTTAGCAAAAAAGGTTGTCAGACCACTTGTAAAGGATTTAGCAAAGCTTGGTGCTAAAATTATTCAAATAGATGAACCAGCTGCTACTACACATCCTGCTGAAATGGAAATTTTTCGTGATTCTGTAAACGAATCTGTTAAAGGAATAAACGCAAAATTTGTAGTACATGCATGTTTTTCAGGTAACGACTACGAAGCATTGGCCCCAGAGATGCCTGAAATAAAAGCTCAACAGTATACGTTAGAATTTGCAAATCGTGATTCGTGGAACTTGGGAGTAAATGATAAAGAAAGAAAGGGATACCATGTGATAAAATTGTTCAAAGAGTATGGATTCAAGGGTGAGGTTGGAATTGGTGTTACTGATGTACATGTTGACAAGATAGAGACGCCAAAGCTTGTACGTGACAGAATATTATATGCCGCAAAAGCAATTGGGGATCCTGCTAAAATTTATGTAAACCCTGATTGTGGTCTTAGAACAAGGTCGAGAACTGTTGCTTTTGAAAAAATCAGAGCCATGGTCAAAGGTGCGGAACTTGCAAGACAGGTAATTAGTAACTAGCGAAAATATTCTGTAAAGTAGAAATTCAAATAATATGGCCTTACATTAAAATTCAGCAACTTCTTCTGGACTACCGTCTTCAATATGTGGCTAAATCCAATTACAAAAGCAAATTTTTTTGTCTTGCTTATATTGAGCTTAATTACATCTCAGTTTGCGAGCGCACAGGTATGGATTCCTGAAAGTGAGTTTGCAGGATATTTTGATTACAATGGTATTTACACAGTGGTAGGAGCAGTAAAAAATTCAGAAGAATATGCAGTGATTCCCACTGTAGAAATCAAAATACAAGATGGAGATAGAATTGTTTCAGAATCTTACACTTTACCAACTGCAAATCCATCTAAAGATATTCCATTTAAAATCAAATTTGCACAAGTGTCTAGTGAAAATCCAATTCTTGAAAAACCAACCGTTACCTTTGTAACTACAACGAAAGATAGAGGCGGTATAGAAGTGGTTTATGATAAAACACTTGTCAAACACTCCGATGGTCACACTTCTGGTTTTATAATAAATAATGGCGTTTTGCCTGCGTATGGAGTCAAAGTTTATGCCCTCATCCATGGAGAAGGTAGCAAATTAATCGATGTGGGCAAGAGTGTTGAAATTATAGAAAAAATAGAGCCGGGGGAGAAAAAAGAATTTTCGATTTATCCTGATCCCTCTATAGCATCCCAAGTAAGTTACTACAGCTGTTTTGCGATTGGAGACGACATGGTAATACCAATATTTGTTATGAGGGAAGGTGAAAAATTTGAATTTAGATATGAGTCTAGTGCATACTTTGACAATCTAAAATTTGATGATGAAAAAAATACGTTAGCGCTTTTTGCAAGAAATCCTTGGCCTACTACAGTTTATGCAAACTTTGAGTTCCCGATGGAACGTGAAACTCAGAAATTTCATGTAAGCATAGATGGTTCTGAAGTCAACGCATTACAAAGCAAAGATGATTATGACAACTGGCATGTAGCCTTTAACTTAGAACCACAAACTAGCAAACAAATTTTGATTTCTGGGTTTGAGGATGATGTTGAACCAAGCCTACAAAGAGGATTTAAGACATATTATTTGCTTGGTATAATCCCTGCAGCGGCGATCATAGCAGGAATTCTTATTCAAAGAAATAAAAAGCAAAACAATAATGCAAAATAGATTTATGCCAATCCCCATCTGGACATTACTTTTCTTTCAACTTTTTTGAAAACTAATCCATCAATTAAGATTCCTATCATCATAATTACAAACATGATAGAAAATACTTGTGAAATGTCAGTTAGCTCACGCCCAACATTTAATAAAAATCCTAGTCCCAGAAATGAAAAAATAATTTCAGCACCAATTACACCGCGCCATGCAAATGCCCATCCCTGTTTGAAGCCTGAAATCAAATATGGAAATGCAGCTGGAAGCATCACATTTGTGATAAGCTGTACGTTATTTGCGCCCATATTTTTAGCAGCTGCGATATATGATGTTGGAACATTTTTCATTCCAGAGTATGTGTTGATAGTTACTGCAAACAATGAACTAGCAACAGTTACAAAAATTATTCCCGCATCAGTGAGCCCAAACCATAAAAATGCAAGTGGCACCCATGCAACAGATGGAATAGACTGCAATCCAAGAACTATAGAACCAACAGTTTGATTTACAGACTCGACTCTTGCCATAAAAATTCCTAATGTTAGCCCGGCAGCTATTGAAATAATTAGTCCAATGGTTAGTCTCCACAAGCTTGTTCCTATCCCAAAAAGTAGTGTACCATCAGCTGTTCCATATGCTAAATCTTGAGCAACTTGAAGAGGGGAAGGAAATATGTGGGCAGGCCACAGGTTTAGTGAAAACAGAATTTGCCAGACTACAATTATTGCTGCGTAAAATGTAATCTTTTTTGCTGCTATCTTTCCTCTCATTCCTGAAGCTCCCCTTTCATCTGGGCTTTTACTTCACTCTTAAGCTCAGCAAGTATCATTTGTTGATATTTTAACAAACTTTCATCTTCGGCAAGTCTTGGTCTGCGGTAATCTATTGTAAACTCTTTTTTTATTTTGGCTGGTCTGTTTTTGAATATAACCACACGGTTTCCAAGTATTACTGATTCTGCAATGTTATGAGTTACAAACAATATGGTTTTTTTTGTCCTTTCCCAGATCAGCTGCAATTCAACCAGTAATAGATCTCGTGTTTGTGCATCCAACGCAGCAAATGGTTCATCCATCAGGAGAATCTCAGGATCCATGACTAACGCACGCGCAATAGCAACTCTTTGCTTCATGCCAGTTGATAGTTGGTATGTATAGGAATTTGCAAATTTTGTAAGTTGCATCATGTCCAAATATCGTTGCGATATCTGCATTCGTTCATCTTTTGGAATTCCTGCCATCTTTAATCCAAATTCTACATTATCAATTACCTTAAGCCAAGGAAAGAGTGCACCTTCTTGAAAAACTATTGTTCTATCAGGGCCTGGTGTTGTGATTGATTTACCATTAAGCAAAATCTCACCACTGTCGGGTTTTTCCAAACCAGCTACAACATTCAAGAAGGTTGACTTGCCACATCCAGATGGTCCAACTATACAAACGAACTCACCTTCTTCTACCTTAAGATTGATTCCATCCAATGCAAGAACGGGGTTTCCATTATGATCAAAGTGTTTTACAATATTTTTTGCCTCAAGTTTTGTCATGTAATAAGCTCCTTTTTCATCGACTCTAAGGGTTGTGTGTAAAATATTCCCTCCAAGCTGTATCCTTCCCTTCCTAGATAGCCAAGAGAGTTTGCTCTCTCAGCAAATGTGTAAATTGATGACTCGATCGGATCAGTTGTAAATTGCAGGTTTGAGAATGCCTCATGAAGTATTTCTGTTGGGAGTGTTTTGCCAGTTTTTTTCTTTAAGAAATCGTTAAAAATAATTTCAGTTTCATCGGGGTGAGCATTTATCCAATTCGATGTTTGAACATGTGCTTCAATCCATTTCTGTACAATGTCTGGATGTTTTGTCAGATAATCAGATCTGACAATTAATACAACAGAAGAGAATTTTTTATCATCCCACAGATCTTTTTCTTGAAATAGTCTTATGCCACCAAGCTGCTGTACAAGTCGTGTGGCCCATGGTTCTGGCACCCAAGCTGCATCAAGATCACCTTTTGCAAAAAGTGTGAAAATGTCAGGATTTATTACATTGATAACATAAACTGAACCACCTTTTTCCATGGGTTTTAGATTATTTTGGTAAAGAAAATTTCTAAGTGATATATCCTGTGTATTTCCTATCTGGGGTGCCGCGATTCTTTTTCCAACAAAATCAGCGGCAGAATGAATTTTTGAGTCAGGATGAACCACAAAACTAACACCACCGCTTGCTGCGCCGGCAAGTATCTTCAAAGCTTTACCGTCAGACTTTAGAAAACCATTGATTGCAGGACCAGGGCCTACATATGCAAGATCAATTTGGTTGGCATACATTGATTCTATTACTTGGGGACCTGAATCAAAAAGTCGTGTCTCTATTTGAATTTGATTGCCAAGTTTTTCAGAAAATATTCCCTTTTCAGTACCAACTATAGCGATAGAATGTACTATGTTTGGAAAGAATGCTACTCTAACCATGTTTTCAGAGCTAGAATTTGGCGCTGTTGTTCCAAGTGCAATTGCAGCAACCGCCACAGCTATTGCTACCGCAGTAATTCCAGCAGCAACGATTTTCATATAACGCTGTTATAATATTGCGGTTAAATAGTGTTCGAATTTTAGCTCAAGCTATCTAATCTATCTCATTTTTCTTAATTCAAAGTTTTAATTTTTTATTAAAAAAATAGCAAAAGAGAAACAAATCACAAAAGATAAATGCGAAAATCAGATCACAGTAAATCTCAATGAAAGGAAAGGCGGTTCTAGCGTTCTCAGGTGGATTAGACACGTCTGTGGTTGTGAAATATCTGCAGGAAAAATACAACTTGGATGTTGTTACAGTCACGGTCGACGTTGGGCAAGGAGATGATCAAAAGAAAATTGCAGCAAAAGCAAAGAAACTTGGAGTTGTAAAACATTACAATTTAGATGCGCGTGATGAGTTTGTCAAAGATTTTATTTTCCCTTCAATTAAAGCAAATGCACTTTATCAAAAAAAATACTGTCTTGCAACTGCACTAACGAGGCCACTCATTGCACAAAAAGTTGTAGAAATTGCCAAAAAAGAAAACGCCAAGGCTCTAGCTCATGGATGCACTGGAAAGGGAAATGATCAGGTAAGGTTTGATGTCACCATGCGATCAGGTTCTACCCTACCAATCATAGCTCCAATTCGTGATCTAAATCTTACACGTGATGTAGAATTAAAATTTGCAAAAAAGCATGGCGTTCAAGTAGATACTGCAGCAAAAAAGTTTAGCATAGATCAGAACTTGTGGGGCAGGGCAATTGAAGGTGGGGTACTAGAGGATTCGTACAAAGAACCACCAGAAGAGGCCTTCATATGGGTAAAGACCAAGAATTTGCCCGACAAGCCACAATATCTAGAAATAAAATTCAAGGATGGAATTCCAATTGCAGCAGATGGCAAGAACCTAAAGCCAATTGAGTTGATAGAATACATTAACAAAAAGGCCGGTTCCTGTGGTGTTGGCATAGTAGATCATATTGAAGATCGTGTAGTAGGCATAAAATCACGCGAAGTCTACGAAACACCAGCAGCGACCTGCCTAATTGAGGCACATACAGATCTTGAAAAAATGGTTCTCACAAAGCACGAACTCAAGTTCAAATCTATGGTAGATGTTGAGTGGACTTGGTTAGTCTATTCAGGACTATGGCAAGACCCATTAAAGTCAGATTTAGATATGTTTATCAATGCCACTCAGATGAGAGTTAGCGGAACTGTAAAGCTGAAGATGTTCAAAGGAAGTTTACGTGTTGTTGGAAGGAAATCAGATTACTCGTTGTACAGCCGCGATCTGGCAACATACGGATCTGGTTCAATCTTTGACCAAACTCTTGCAAAAGGGTTTGTTGAACTGTGGGGAATGCAGTCCACAGAAGCTAATAAATTACTAAAAAAGAGGTGAAAAAACAAATCATGAATTGTCCAGAATGCGATGCAAAATTAAATATTCCAGATGACGCGACGGTTGGAGAAATAATTTCGTGTCCTGATTGCGGTTCAGACTTTGAGATTGCATCAAAAAATGATTCTACGTGCCAGCTAAAACAAGCTGAGAAAGTCGGTGAAGATTGGGGAGAGTAAATGTCAAAGCTCCGCATATTGTTTGATAGAGTAAGGTCAGAGGAGAAAATGCTCCAAGAAAAAGCAAGCGAGCTTGGTCATGATGCAAAGATGATTGATGCAAAGATAACTCAAGTTAATACTGAAAGCAAAAAAAGCGATTTTGATTTTGGTGATGTAGTATTAGAAAGATGTGTAAGCTACTTCCGAGGCTTGCACTTTACTGCGTGTTTAGAATTTCTTGATGTTCCAGTCATAAACAGTTTCGAGGTTGCAAACAATTGTGGAAACAAGATGATAACATCACTTTTACTAAAAAAACATAATGTTCCAACCCCAAAAACATACTTTACATTTTCCTCTGAAGCAGCACTTGAGAACCTCGAGAAGATAGGATATCCAGTGGTTATCAAACCAGTAGTTGGCAGTTGGGGCAGAGGTGTTATGCCACTTAAGGATAGAGATACAGCGGATGCCATAATCGAAGTCCGAGAGCTAAACGATGGTCCCCTAGATAGGATCTATTATTTGCAAGAGATGGTAAACCGACCTCCTCGAGATATACGTGTCATAGTTGTAGGGGATCAAGTTGTAGCTGCTATGTACAGAACTTCATCTGGTAGCTTTAAGACAAACATTGCAGTAGGAGGAGAGCCAGTGGCTTGCGAGATAACAAAAGAGCTTGAAGATGTGTGTATGAAAGCAGCAAAGGCAGTAGGTGGAGGAATACTTGGTGTTGATGTGATGGAAGATAAAAAACGAGGACTGGTTGTGCATGAAGTAAATAACACAGTAGAGTTCAAGGGACTGGCAAAGGTAGTAAAAAATGACATTCCAAAAGAAATGATAGACTTTGCCATCAAATCTGCTATAAAATAAATTATACCATGTCATGCTAGAGGGATATCAATGAAAGTAGGAGTCATAGGTGCATCTGGTTATGTCGGTGGAGAGATGCTAAGGTTACTTGTAAGTCATCCAAAAGTTGAGATTGCAATGGTTACATCAAGGCAATATGTAGGAGAATATGTTTCAAGAATTCAGCCTAGTCTAAAGGGATTTATTGATTTGACATTTTCCGAGCTTGATTATGATAAATTGTCAGACAAGTGTGATATTGTTTTTACAGCTGTACCCCATGGAACGGCAACTGAAATAGTCAAGGCATTATATGAGCGCGGGATGAAAGTAATCGATCTAAGTGCAGACTATCGTCTTCACAATCCTTCTGATTATGATAAGTGGTACGGCTGGCAACATCCACATCCGGAATTACTAACAAAGTCAGTCTTTGGAGTGCCTGAAATCCATAGAGAAGAGATCAAAAAAGCACAGCTTGTATCATGTCCGGGATGCATGGCAGTAACATCACTTCTTGCGCTGTATCCACTGGTAAAAAAAGA
>CAYZOW010000011.1:0-6118 GCA_964480245.1 uncultured Nitrosopumilaceae archaeon
GTACAATAAAAGCCTAGACCTCTGAAAACTTGACCAAATTATACAGATATGAGGCGTTTGTTTCTACTGTGCCCCTTTGTGGAATCTTTGCAAGCCCATATTCTTTTGTCTCAAGGGCTGCCTGTGCAGCTCCTACTGCAAAACAGATTGCCCAAAAAAAATCATTTTCTTTCAGATAAGTGCATGCAAAAGTTGCACAAAAGATATCCCCAATCCCTGTAGTATCATAGACTTCAAGATTTGGTATTGTCAGATAATACAATTTGTCTTTAGCAAGCATTGTAATTTCACGCTTGTTTGTTAGAAGAACATACTCAACACCTTTCTTTTGTAAAGTCAGCATGGCATCAACGCCGGTTTGTCCAGTAAGGGAATAAGCTTCATCCAAGTCCATTTTGATTGCAGTTATTTTTGAAAGATTCATTTCAGTTTTTTCAAGATAGATCTTGTTGTTTTTGTCTGTTCTTCGCAAGAATCCTTGCGGGTCAAGTAGTGTAAATTTTGAATCTTTTTTTATTCTTTCAAGTGCATCGTGTGATATCTCATCAAATACAGGACTTACTATACAGCCATCAGTTTTGAGTTTATCAAATTCAATTGGGTCACATTTTGTTTTTAGGTACAGATTTCTGTCTGTTCCTGAAATTTCAAGCAAAAATCTTGTAGTAGGTTTTGTTGTGATCGAGTTTTGCGTTATAAAGATCTTGTTTTTTTCAAGCAGGTCTTTGTATGTAAAGTCGGTTCCTATCTTTGTGTGAAGCTCAACATCAAATTTTAGATTCCTTGCAGTAAGACCACAATAGCATGCAGGACCTCCTGCGGTCTCAATTGATGCACCACCTCTGGTTATCTCGTCAATCGTACAATGAGAGAATATATCTATTTTCATCTAGTTTCTTGCAAAGCATGTAAATTTAGTCTTTTTTCGATTTTTTCTTCTCAAGACATGCGTGACAAATTATCTGGCCTTTTTCTATTGTAGTTTCAACATTTGAAGCAAGGCAGACATGACACAAACCTCGCATTGAAATCATTAAACAGTCACTGACATAAATTTCTTGAAACAAGATATAAAGAGGCATAAGACAGATTACTCATATATGCCATTAAAGCGTGCTAGTCGTGGACGACAAAAAGGTGGCAAGGGGTCAGCAGGTCGTATTCAATGTTCAAATTGTGGTGCGACTGTTCCACGAGACAAGGCAAAAAAGGTCACATCTAGATTAAATCTAGTAGAGCACACTTTAGCAAAAGAGCTCAGAGCTCAGGGAGCATATATTGCAGCACCTACGGTTTTGAGATGGTATTGCATTTCTTGCGCAATTCACTTTGGCATACTCAAGATAAGATCTGCTGATTCTAGAAGAAACCGTGGCAGACTGCGTTAGTTATTTTCTGATAGCACGAACAGTTGCAATTATTCTTTGAATCAATGTGATTGCGGCAATTATTGCCACAATTATTACTGCATAATTTAGGAGCCCAGCTATTCCTATTATTGCTATTACCAACAGTCTTTCTGCCCTTTCACCTATACCAATTCCTTGTAGCTGGATTCCAACTGATTCTGCTCGAGCTCTTGTATAGCTAACAAGAAGAGACAATGTAATTGCTAAAAGTACGACGTATCCTTCGGCGTACCCACCAATCAATATACCAAGAAATATAGCGACTTCGGCAATTTTATCAAATACAGAATCCAAAAATGCGCCCTTTTTTGAAGTCGTTTTTGTGATTCGGGCTACTTGCCCATCAACTATATCAAAAAAGCCTGAAACCAAAAGCAGTATGCCACCTATTACAAATGCAAATTCAAAATGCCAAGCATACACTATAGCAGATGCAAAGGCAAACGCAAGACCAACCGCTGTCCAGAAATTTGCTGAGAGCCCAGTCGCTGCAAATACGACACCAATTTTTTGTAGTGTTGGTTTTAGACTATCACGGAAATTGTTAAGCATCTGATAATAACCACTTTGTCAATAATTTATATCATTAATAACATGGTTCCATTAGCCGTTTTGGGTTAATTTGGTAATAGGTACTGACCCGATGTGACTCAGCTAATCAACATGACCGTATTTTTCGACCCATTTTTGTAGAAAAAGTGGTTCTAATTCACAGAGATTAGGTCCGATCAACCATTCCTACAATTTTCTTATAAGCATCTATAAATTCTTGAGCAAACTTATTTGCGTTTCTTTCTGAACCACGATGCACTCCAAGCTTTGATCGTATGTGATGGTAATACTCATGCAAAACTACAAAAGGATTAAAGAATATATCAGAATTTAGAGCATAAATTTTTCTTTCTTTTGGAATATAAAGTGCGTATACAGTTCTTCTTTTTCTTTTTATAGTTCCAACAACTATTTGGGGAGGAGTAACATGATGAAACTCGCTTAGTCTTTCTAATGCCCTTTCAGTTTGTTTTTCAAGAATCATTCTGACGATTTGTGCCTTTGCCAGATCATCCATCTCAGTCATTTGTTGTTCCATCGGTAACTCTATCAACATTAACCTTTAACGTTCCGCTCCATTGATTGGACTCAGCTATCATAATCGTCTTTGAGCCATCTACCTATCTGATGTATATTTCCCAATACACATATTTTTGCAAGTATAATTTAACTAAACCGTTTACTATATGCCTGAAAATATATAGTAAACAAAAAAGATTACTTTTTGCAAGTATATATAATATTGAGTTTAATTTCCTGCATGGGCATTATAGCAAAGGGTGCTAAGTGTAATGTCATTGGGTGTGACAAAGATGGTGTTCGTTCCTTGACTACATCAAAAGTTGAAGGAACCGGCCTTAGCATTTCTAGCGATTCAAAAAAAACTGTTTTGTGTAAAGAGCACTATAAAGAATGGAAAAAAGCAACAAAGCAAGACAGAGAAGTTGAAAGAGCCAGATATGATAGGTTCTAATGTTTTTTGCTAAAATAAGTTTCTGCCAGACTCTTGTAGTATTGGTTTAGTTTTTTGTACAATCGTTTTGGTTTGCGAGGCTTTTCTTGACTTAGTGCATAAAGACACAAGACAGGAAACGCAATTGTTGCATCAGCATACACCATTATGACATCCTCATGTGAGTCTTTTATCTTGCCCCAGCTTTTTCCTTCTTGTAGTGTGGCTCCAGACAGACCGCCAGTGTCTGGTCTTGCATCAGTAATTTGTATGATATAATTTTGGCCGCCATGCTCAAGTCCAAGGATTTGATCTAAAAGTGGACCGGTCTGCTGTGCAGTGTTTTTTGGAACTCCGCCACCTATTTCAACTATTCCAGATTTTTTTGAATTATAAACAATAGCTGCTTGTTCTATTATTTCCCTAATGAAATCTATGGAGTATACTTGATTTTTCAATCTAAGGGGTGCCAAATCAAGTGCGAGTGATGAATCCTTTAATGTGGAAATATAAATTGGAACATCATAATCATAGGCAGAGACTACGAAACTTTTTTCTGGGTGTTTTGATCTTTGTTTTGAATATTTCCCCATTGCATTAGAAAATTCTGCCGTAGTGAATGGATTATCGATAAAGTTATCATTGCACATTTGCTGCACAATCTTGTCCTGCGCCTTCAAAGTACTCTCGCCTTTGATGTATATGTCTCTTATTCGCACAATATTTTTTTTGTAAAGTATCATATCATCAACTTCAAAATGACCTTGTTTAATGGGCAAGCCCCACGCAAAGTGCTCTTCATGATACAGATTTGAGCCTGTTGAAATTATCCAGTCAACAAATCCTCTTTCTATTAGAGATTTAAACAGGCCACCAAATCCTACTGGTGTCATTGCACCAGCAATTGTAAGACAGATTGTTGCATCGTCTTCAATCATTTTACAGTAAAGTTTAGCAGCCTCACCAAGCTGTCTTGCATTAAATCCTGAGCTTGCGTAAATCTCCACAAGTTCATCGATTCCCATGTTTGGCTTTATTTTAAAGTATGGTATGTCTTTGCCTCGAAAATGATGATGATCCACGAACGGGTAATCTTATCATGGGCTAAATAATACTTGCTAATTATTCAATAAAATTTCAACAAAAACAAGTGATCGAAAAAACTATCCATAACATTTAATTCGATTGCAAGAACAGAGACAAAATATGCGCATCCTCCAGCTTCACTGTGACAACATAGAGTTTACTCCTATAAAAAAGGAGATAAAGTCTGCTGAAGAGATTGAACCTTTAACAAAAAAATTAGAGGAAGTTGTTGTCGCTTTTATCGCTGTAGAAGAAGGAGATGACTCAAGCGTAGCAAAAAAAGCAGTCTCAGAGATAACAGAATCCATGAAAAAAGTGGGTTGTAACAGACTGCTTTTGTATCCTTATGCCCACCTTAGCTCAAAACTTGCATCGCCAAGTCTTGCACTTTCCGTCTTAAAAGAAATGGAGTCACTTACCAAGGACGTAGAAGTATCAAGAGCACCCTTTGGCTGGACAAAATCATACAAGATTCAAGTCAAAGGCCATCCATTGGCTGAAAATTCAAAAACTATAACTGCTGGTGACAAAACAGAAACTACTTCAGAGGCAATCAAAGCAGAATCAAAGATAGAATCATTTTGGTACATCATGTCACTTGATGGAAAGATGCAAAAAGTTGTAGATTTTAATTTTGCAAAGTATTCTAATCTAGAAGTATTAGCAAAATATGAGGCTGCAAAAAAGAGATCTGTTGACGAACCACCACCACATGTAAAATTAATGAAAAAGATGGCCATTGCAGATTATGAGCCAGCATCTGACTCAGGAAATATGAGATTTTATCCTAATGGGAGATTAATCAAATCTTTGATAGAAAGATATGTTTTAGATCAGGTAATGGAGTATGGCGGAATGGAGGTAGAAACTCCCATAATGTATGATTCACACCATCCAAGCATGGAAGGTTATTTTCACAGATTTCCAGCAAGACAATACAACATCAATTCTGAAGGAAAACAGCTTTTTTTGAGATTTGCAGCTTGTTTTGGTCAGTTCTTAATGGCAAAAGACTTTCAATTATCATACAAAAATTTACCACTAAAACTGTATGAGCTAACAAGATACAGCTTTAGAAAAGAGCAGTCAGGTGAGCTTGTAGGTCTACGAAGATTACGTGCATTTACCATGCCAGATTGCCATGCCATGTGCAAAGACATGGAGCAAGCCAAAGAAGAATTTCGTAAGAGATTTGATCTTTCAAGAAAAGTCATTAAAGAACTTGGAATAGACGAGTCAGATTATGAAATGGCTGTCAGATTTACAGAGGATTTTTACAATGAAAACAAGTCCTTAATTGAAGAGCTTGTTAAAAAAAATGGAAGACCAGTACTTGTAGAGATGTGGAAAGAGCGATTCTTTTACTTTGTACTAAAATGGGAATTTAATTTTGTAGACAATCTTGGAAAGGCGTCTGCATTATCTACAGATCAGATTGATATAGAAAACGGTAAGAGATACAACATAGAATACATTGACGAAAACAACAAACCACAAAACCCCATCATATTACATAACTCGCCTAGTGGTGCAGTAGAAAGAGTGATCTATGCTTTGCTTGAAAAGGCGGCCAAGGACATAAAAGAAGGCAGAAAGCCGCAGTTTCCTTTATGGCTTGCACCAACACAAGTCAGAATCATTCCTGTAAAACCTGAATTTCTTGACTACTGTGAAAAAATTGCAGATAAAGTCTCTAGTTTTGATATTAGAGTAGATGTTGATGACAGAAATGAAAGTGTGGGTAAGAGTATTCGAGATGCAGAAACTGATTGGATAAGCTACATCATGGTAGTAGGAGAAAAAGAAGTCAATGCTACAAAGATGAGCATCAGAGACAGGAAAGCAGGCAACGTAAAAGAGCTTTCAGTTGAAGAATTGGTCAAAGAGATAAAAGAACAAACACATGACAAACCATTTATGAAATTAAACATGAATAGACATCTTTCAAAAAGACCTCAGATAATGGTGTAAAAAAATTCAAACTATGATGCATCCAAGTCTTTTGGTACAATCTCAAGTGCTTTGTTAAAACATCCTATTGCCTCGTCATATCTTCCAAGACTTCGAAGTGCAACGCCCTTTTGATTCCATGCGTGAGTGTTTTTTGGATCCAATGATA